>JALTXS010000213.1 GCA_027048265.1 Desulfurococcales archaeon | reverse complement strand
CCCGGGCGGGGGTAGGAGGAGGGTTAGGATTAGGAGGCTTAACATTGAGGAGGACCCGGGGCGCATAGTCTACCCCACGGGCAACATGCTGACCAGCCCCTACGTTCTCGTAGACTACAACCGTAGCGGGGTGGCCCTATTAGAGATTGTGACGGAGCCCGACTTCAGGAGCGCGGAGGAGGTGGGGGCCTTCCTGAGGAAGCTCAGGAGCATGCTAGAGCACCTTGAGGTGGCTGACTTCGACCTGGAGGGGAGCATGAGGGTCGACGTGAACATAAGCCTAGACGGAGGGGAGAGGGTCGAGGTTAAGAACATTGGGAGCATAAGCGACGCCGAGCAGGCCATAAGGTACGAGCTGGCCCGTCAGAGGCACATACTCTCCTCGGGCGGCAGGGTGTCGCGGGAGACCCGCCACTGGGACTCGGCTAGGAAGGTAACCGTGCCCGTGAGGGTCAAGGAGGCGGAGGAGGACTACCGCTACATGCCCGACCCTAACCTGCCCCCCATCGTGGTCGACAGGGGGCTCCTGGAGGAGATAAGGGCAACCATGCCCGAGCTTCCCGACGCCCGTAGGGAGAGGCTCGTCAGGGAGCACGGTCTCTCAGAGTACCTCGCAGGGGTCCTGGTCCAGAGGAAGGCCCTCGCCGACTACTACGAGGAGGTCGCGGGGAGACTGGGGCAAAGGGGCGACCGGGTCGCTGCGTTCATAGTGAACGACCTTCTGGGATGGCTGGAGGAGAGGGAGTCCGAGCTCCCCCGTGTCTTCCCCGTGGACTGGACTGTGGAGGCCCTGAGGATGTTCCTGGAGGGCAGGATCACGATCAAGATGCTCAAGGAGATGGTGCCCGAGATGGCCCGGGGCAAGAGGCCCAGCGAGGTGGTGAGGGAAAGGGGGTGGGAGGTCCTCTCAGACCCCCATGTTCTGGAAAAGGTTGTGGACGAGGTCTTCCGGGAAAACCTCAAGGCCGTTGAGGACGCTCGGAGGAACCCCCGGGCAGTCCAGTTCCTCGTGGGGATGGTTCTGAAGAAGACGGGCAAAAAGGCGGACCCAAAGCTAGCGTATGAGATTGTGAGGAAAAAACTGGAGGGGGGCTAGGCCCTTTTCTTACCATCTCCGCCATAGTCCACGGGGCCTATAACCTGCTTGCCCACCATCTTGTTTATGCGCTCCACCTGCTCGTCGACCATCTCCTGAATAATATCAATCTCGAAGTCCCTGAGGTGGGCGAACCTTCCCTGGAGCTTCAGGTACTCCCTAACGGGCTTCCTCTTGGGCACCGGTGTCGTGACCCTCAGCTGTCCCTCCTCTATCTCGTAGTTTATCCACACCCCCGTCTCCACGGCGAGTTTCGAGACCTTTATGCCCAGCCGGGGCTCGAACCTCCACCCCGTGGTGCAGGCCATGAGCACATGGACCAGGCTGGGTCCCTCGGTCTGTATGGCCTTCTCGAACTTCTGCACCATGTCCACGGGGTAGGCGGGGTTGGCGGCCGCGGCGTAGGGTATGCCGTGGGCTAGTGCTATGCCTATTATG
>JALTXS010000212.1 GCA_027048265.1 Desulfurococcales archaeon | reverse complement strand
CTCTCTTGGAGGGAGAGTGTATTCAGAAGGGTTGTGGTGGAGGAGTCCTCAATCCTGGGGGACAGGATGGTGGGGTTTGTGAAGCTAAAGGGCTCCTGTAGGGCTTCTCCCCTTTCACGTGGTTTCCAGAGGAGCTCTAGTGTGGTATCCTTTGGCTTGGCGGATGGGGTTGTCTTCAGGGAACAGGGGGTCCCGTGGGAGTCGGGGGCCTGGTTCCTGGGGTTCGGGTCCTAGGCGGGGGATGCAGTTTCCCTGAGTTTGTGGGGATTTGGCGTTTTTTATGTTATCATATTTAAATCGGGAGAAGCCGCATATACGTGGATAACCCAGATAAGGCCATGCTTGTCCGACCCCCAGGTGGTGCGTGGTATTGGCTCGCAGGATATGCGTGATAGGCAGCGGCCAAAGGACGGTCTGGGACGACAACCCAGAGGAGCCCCCTCGGAGGGCGGTTGAGGCCTATACGAGCAGGCTCTTTAAGCTGGCCCTATCATACGCGGAGCTCTGCTGCGACAGGCTCTACATCCTCAGCCCCACGCTAGGCTTCCTTGAACCTGGCGATGTCCTCCACGAGCATTTCGAGGACACCCGCAAGGCCCTGAAGGAGTTGAAAACCGTGCGCGATAACGCCAGGAGGACGATGTACAAGGTACGTGTCTCGGAGGGCGATGTCATCGTGGTCCTGGGGGGGTTCTGGCACTACGACGTGGTGAGGAGGCTCTTTCCCCGTAACAGGGTCGTGGGCCTCCTGAGGGGCCTGAGCGTCAACGAGAAGTACAGGTACCTGGGAAGGCTCATCTCGAGCATAGACATGGGCCTAGCCGACTGCATCCCTGCGCAGGACTAGGTGGTGTCCCCCCTTGCCTCCCCCAGGCTCGCCGGAGCTTCTCCTCATGCTGGACTTCGACGGGGTCATCGTGGACAGCTACTCGGGCCTGGAGAATGTGTTCAGGCGCCTCATGGATGAGATCCCCCCTCTGCAGGCCGCGGGGGCCACTGTGGAGAAGATGCTGCTCCTAGAAGACCTCATGGACTTCTTGGGGACTAGGGACCGGAAGAACGTCTACAAGGCGGCCTTCGGGCTAAGCGACCCCCTCGCCACCCTGGTGGTAGAGAGGTACTGGGCGGAGAGGATGAGGAAAACAGTCCTCCTAGAGAGGGACCTGGAGTCCCTGGTGAAGCGACTCAGCAAATCGGGCGTGGAGGTGCGCATAGTCTGCTCCCAGGACGACACTGTGGAGCGGAAGAGACAGCGGGTAGAGAAAGCTCTCGGTCCCTGGGCTCTCGATTACTTGGTCATCTACGGCCCCCATTCAGAGCACCACACGGTGGCGGAGGCGGTTGAGCACCTTCTTGGGCAACACTCCCCCAAGCTTGCCGCCTACCTTGACGACAAGTCCATGAACCTGGGCACGCTGAGGCATCTTCAGAGGAGGGGCCTTGTTCTCCTCCGGAGGGATTTCAAACCCCCCTTCCCTCAGGCCACTGCGTGGAACATGCCCCTCCCCCCAGGTGCAAAGTCCGTTAAGAACCTGGGGGAGGCCCTCGATTTGCTCAGAGGCCTCTTGGGCTCCATCTTTTGAATAGGAGGGCCATGCCCGTCACGCTGACGCTGCTGAGCGACATTGCTATGGCGGCCATCTCCGGCCTCAGGGCCAGGCCAAGGCTTGGGTAGAGCACACCCGCTGCGACGGGTATCAGTGTTATGTTGTACACGAACGCCCATGCCAGGTTCAGCTTTATCCTCCGGAGGGTCTCCCGGGAGATCATGTGGGCTCGGGCCACGTTCTCGAGCTTGTCGTCGAGTATTGTGATGTCCCCCGCTTCCTGGGCGAGGCTGGTCCCGCCTCCCATGGCTATGCCCACGTCCGCGCGGGCGAGGGAGGGGGCGTCGTTGACCCCGTCTCCCACCATTGCCACTACCCTGCCTTTTGCCTGCTCCTCTTTTACCGCCTCGACCTTGTCCTCGGGCGCCAGGCTGTGGCGCACCTCGTCAAGTCCCAGCTCACTGGCTATTCTTTCGGCCGTCTCCCTTTTGTCCCCGGTTAGCATAACCGTCTTAACACCCGCTCTCCGGAAGTACTCTACGACCTTCCGGGCGTCTGGCCTGGGCTTGTCAAGTAGCCCCATCAGGGCGACGGGCTTGTCCCCCAGTATAACGAGTACAGCTGTCATGCCCTTGCTCCTAATTTCTGAGAGCTTCTGTTTCACAGCCTGTGCGAGCGACGCCCCCATGCCTTTGGCCAGCTCCTCGTTGCCGACCCCCACTATGCCCCTCTCAGTCACGCCCACTATCCCTGCTCCGGGTATGCTCTCAACCTGCTCCACCTTCACGCTGGGGGGTGAGGCACCGTTGCGGCTTCGGGCGTAGTCGACAATAGCTCGGGCTAGGGGGTGGTTGGACCTCTCCTCCACCGCTTGGACTAGTTCCAGCACCTCGCGCTCAACAGCGGAGTCAAGTAGCTCGAAGTGCACGACACGGGGCTCCCCAAGGGTCAGGGTCCCCGTCTTGTCGAAGAACACCGTATTGACTCGGGGTAGCTTCTCCAGTGCCTCCGCGTTCCTTACGAGTATTCCCATCCGGGCTGCTTTCTCTAATGCTACTGAGACCACAGTGGGTGTGGCCAAGCCGAGGGCGCAGGGACAGGATATCAGCAGGACGCTGCTAGCGAACATGACTGCGAGGGACAGTGGTGCTCCCACAAGGTTCCATGTTGTAAAGACTGCTACTGCGATGCCTATTACAATGAAGGCGAAGACCCCCGATATCCGGTCCACCATCCTCTGCACGTGGGGCTTGCTGGAGAGGGCCTCGCTCACCAGCTCGGCCACCTGTGAGAGAAGCGTGTCCCTGCCCACCCGTGTGGCCTTGAACACGAGGTGTCCTTGGAGAACCAGCCCCCCGGCGAGAACGGGTTTTCCGGGAGTTTTTTCCACGGGTCCTGGCTCTCCGGTGAAGAAAGCCTCGCTCACCTCGGCGCGGCCCTCCATGACTACCCCGTCGGCGGGTATCTTGTCACCTTGCCTTACAAGGACGTGGTCACCCGGGCGGAGCTGGGATGCGGGTATCTCCCTCTGCTCCCCATCCCTTACAACGATGGCCTTGTCAGCTGAGAGCTCGGAGAGGGCCTTAAGGAGCCCTGTTGCTCGGGTCTTCATCTTCTCCTCAAGGTACCTGCCTGCCATCACGAAGGAGGGTACTACTGCCGCGGCCTCGTAGAAGGTCTCGCCCTCCACAATGCCAACGGTAACAGCAACGCTGTATAGGTATGCGGACAGCATGCCCAGGCTGACGAGGGTGTCCATCCCGGCGCTCTTGTTCCTGGCCGCCCTGTAGGCACCCTTCAGGAAATGGAGCCCCGCAGTAGCCAGAACGAGGGTTGCCACGACGAATCCTATTATGTTCCTATACTCCCATAGGGGGGGATTTGGCGTGAGGCGGGGGAGTACCAGTAGGTAGAACATGAGAGCAAGTGATGGTATTATGCTTGCCAGAAACACCCTCCTTATCTGCGCCAGCCTGCTCTCCTC
This sequence comes from Desulfurococcales archaeon, assembly GCA_027048265.1. GTDB lineage: Archaea > Thermoproteota > Thermoprotei_A > Sulfolobales > Fervidicoccaceae > JALTXS01. Next base: position 4,316 of record JALTXS010000212.1, on the reverse strand, counting down.
CAGCCTTTCTCCAACGCTCTCCTCCTCTAAGACGCTTGCCTCGTAACCCCTGTTCCTAAGCTTCTCTACAAGTTCCTCGGGTGTTGTGGTTCGGGGGTTGTAGTAGACCCTGACAATACCCCGGGTGCTATCAGCTACTGCATCGAGGACACCAGTAATGGATAACAGTATCTTTTCAACCACGGGCTCCTCATCGGGCCGGGTAAGGCTGGGGATCCTCAGAATCAGCTTTCCGTGCTCTACCTCGTATCCCGTTTTCCTGATCTCCCTGAAAACCCTCCGCACAGCCTCGGGGTCATCGACCTCGATGACACCCTCACTGCTGGCGAGGCTGACTTCAACCTTTTTGGCACCCGCCTTCTTGGCCGCGTTCTCAATGGTAGTCACGCAGCTTGCGCAGTGCATGCCTATTATTCCTATCTTCTCAATCCTCAGGCTCTGCTTCTTCCCTGGCCCTTCTCGCTGGTTGGCTTGTTTGTTTTTCTCCAAAACGTCCACCCTTTTTGAGAAAATGTTTTAACCGGTCAAAAAATTTTTATTACGGTAGAGTCTTTTATATTATTCGATTATAGCCCGCATTTAACAGGGGTTGTACACCATGAGCAACATGAGTCCAAGCACGCTTGTGAAGCCCATGCCCGTGAGCCTCGAGCAGGCCAAGGCCCTGAGCGATGAGGTCAGGCTCTTCATCCTGGACCTCCTGAGCCACAAGCCCATGAGCATAGGGGAGATTGCTGAGGAGCTCAAGAAGAGGGGCATGTTCAAGAACATAAACACCGTCCGTTACCACATACAGGTCCTCAAGGAGGCGGGCCTCATAAGCCTCGTGGCAACCGAGGAGGTCAAGGGAGGCGTCCTAAAGTACTACGCCTCCGCTTACAAGGTCTACTCCTATCAGAAGCCCCCCGACATTGAGGAGAGGCTCCAGCCCCTCGCCCGGGCCATGGAGCCCGTGCTGGTCAGCCTCCTCAAGGACCTCATAGAGGACCAGAAGCACAGGATAGCACACATCGCCAAGAGCCTCAAGCCCTGCACCTACTGTGTGACAAAGCACTTCGCAGAGTACGTCCTTTTAGAGGCGTCCCGTCTTGCCATAGCACGTGCCCTGCAGAACACGGAGATAAGGAGGCTCCTCTACCAGATAGAGCAGGAGGTGAGCGAGCTCGAGGAGAAGGAGGCGAGCCACGCCAGGCACTAGCTGAGCCTCTGGACGCAGCCCGCCCTCCTTAGGGCCTCTCTCACAAGTTCCTCGAACTGCTCCTCATCCAAGACGCCCGCAAAGCCCGTAAGAGGCTGGCCGTCCACGAAGAGTATCGTCGTGGGAGTACCCCTGACCCCCATGGAGGCGGCAAGCTCGGGCATGTCATAGACGTTGACCCTCAAGAACGCGGCCATCCCCCGCAGGCGGTCCGCCACGTAGGAGAATATGGGGGAAAACGCTGCACAGTAGGGGCAGGTGGGGCTATAGAACATTATCACAACCACCCTGCAGGACTCGAGCGCGTGTTTAACTTCCCCCGGGCTAGAGGCGTCAACCGCGCCCTCCAAGGGCAGGCTACAACACCTCCTCCCAAGGCCTTCCTCCCCACGCTCCTCCGAGACCCCGCTGGCAATCTGGGCCGCCATCCGGCTAAGTATCCTCTGCAGCTCGGCGTCCTCGGCCATAACCTCCTCACCTAATATGGGTTTCTAGAAATACCCATGGGCCATTGGCAGTATTTGATGGAGAGGGGGTTTAAGAAGATTTGGTTCAGAGAGCCCCTGTAATGACATCTAAAAACAATGACTGGGAGGAAAGTGTTTAGGCTCTTAGAAGCTGTGGACCACCTCCATTACCCTGGAGGCGGCCTCTTTTACGTCGGTTGCCTGGAAGACGTTCCTCCCAACAACGACTCCCCTGCCCCCCGCTCTCATAACGTTCCTAACCACCTCTAGGAACTCCTCCAGAGTGTCAGCCTTCTCACCTCCGCTCATAAGCACGGGTACGCCCGCCGCAGCCCTTACCACCCTGCGGAAGCTCTCCTCGCTCCCCGTGTAATATGTCTTTATAAGATCCGCGCCAGTCTCGGCTGCTAGCCTTGCCCCGTACTCGACGATGGGGGTGTCATACATGTTTTCTATGGCAGGCCCCCGGGGGTAGGCGAGCTGCATGACCGGGAGACCGTACCTCTCCGCCTCCCTCCTGACCTCGAGCCAGTTCCTGACCATGAGGTCCTCGTGCTGGCTCCCCCAGTAAACGGTTGCCGCCACGGCATCGGCATCGAGGGCGAGGGCCTCCTCAACCCCCGCTATGGGGGACTGGAGCAGCTGGCCGTCCCGGGGGCGTAGCTTGTTCTTCCCCGTGAGCTTTAGTATGAGTGGCACCCTGCCGGCCCAGACCTCGTGAGTAAGCCTTGCTACACCGGGGGTGGTCATAATGGCGTCGACGCCCGCATCAACCACCTTCTCCAGCACAGTGCGGGGGTCCACCCTGTCCTCAGGAAACACGCGGGGGCCATGCTCTATCCCGTGGTCAAACGCGAAGACCACCGCCTTGCCACCTCTAAGGATGCGGGAGAGCCTAGTATTCTTACCGATAACATTTGCGGGGAGACCCAAACCCACCACCTCCACTTGGATTAGTAATAACAATTTGGTGCGAGACGTTTTTCATAGGGTTATATAAAAAGGGGTTTAATTACCCATCCCTAGAAACGTCAGAGGAGGGAGCAATCTTCTCCACAGTGTCCTCCGGGGGATATAGTACGAGCCTTATGGCGCCCATTAGGGGGGCGTCGTGGCCGAAGGTGGCAGGCTGGATGGGCGGTGGTTTACGGTATAGCGAGTAGTCCTCGAGAAGGCTAACAACGTCCTGGAGTATCAGGTCCTGGTTCTCCAGGAACACGCTCCCGCCCATGAATATGACCTCGGGGTCGTAGGCCGCTATTACCCCCGCCAGGCCCGCAGCATGGTACCTGTTGGCCCTCCTAACCACTGAGAGGGCGAACCTATCCCCCTCCCTGGCGAGCCTGTAGAGGAGGGGCGGGTCCAGCGAGCCCCTCCTGGCCAGCACAAGGGCGGGAGTAGTTGGCCCACTCCATCCAGCCGCGTGAAGCGTGGCCAGACGGGGGAGCGCGCTTCCTGCGGCAAGGGCCTCCCAGTGCCCCCTGCCCCCGCAGCCGCATCTCAGGTTAGAGTCAACCTCTACCACCAGGTGGCCCACTTCGTGGGCGTTCCCCCGCCGCCCCTCTATAAGCCTGTTTGATACTATGAAGCCTCCTCCAATACCACTACTAATGGTAATATAGGCTAGATCAGTGTACCTCCCGCCCTCCCCCAGGACTTTCTCGCCCCATACCGCAGCGACGCAATCATTTGCTATTCTCACTCTGGTTCGGAAGTGCTTCTCCAGGGGATCCCTAAGGGGGAAGGAGCGGAGGGGATTGTTGGGCGTACCGACAATCTCCCCCCTCGCCAAGTCCAGGGGCCCTATGCTCGAAACCCCAACGCCCTCCAAGTCGCCTGTGAAGCTCCTCTCTCGGAATAGGCTCTCCGCAAGCTCTACAATCCTCCTCGCGACAGCCATCCTATCCCCGCTTCTTGGCGTGGGAGCCATCTTCTTGGCAACCAGGCGAGCCTCATCAACACTGTATAGACCCACCCTCAGCCTGCTAGCCCCCACGTCAACGCCCATCACCCAGCCCATGGAAGCCGCCTCCTCTCTAACTCAATACCCCTTTTCCCGTAGGACCTTCTCCACCTCGCCCCAATGGGGCGCCTCGTGGGAGCCCAGGCGGGTGACCTTGATGGCCGAGGCCGCGCTCGCGAATAGCAGTGCCCTCTCGAGCTCAAGGCCCCTGAGGAGACCCGCTATCAGCGCTGCTGCGAAGACATCCCCCGCGCCGGTCGTGTCAACGACCTCGCCAAGGTTGAAGGCGGGCGTTTCTATGACCTTTTCCCCGGTATGGGTTAGGGAGCCCCTTGGGCCTAGCTTGACCACTACTATACCGGGGGTCTTTTTCTTGAGGAGCTCGGCTGCCCTACGGGGGTCCTCCTGGCCCGTGAGCCTCTCCGCCTCCCTCCGGTTCACTAGTAGAAGGTCGGTCAACCGTATAATCCTGGAGAGCGCGTCGAGACCCAGCTTCGCGAGGGAGCGCCCGGGGTCCCAGCTCACGTAAACGCCGACCCGCTTAGCAATACTCATAACAGCCTCTGTGGTGTCGAGCCTTAGGCTGGCTATGTGGACGAACCTGGTCCTGGATACGAGGTACTCGTCCAGCTCATTGGGCAGGAGCTCCTCGGAGGCCCCCTTGAAGCTGTATATCGTAATATTCCCC
>JALTXS010000211.1 GCA_027048265.1 Desulfurococcales archaeon | reverse complement strand
GCTGGAGGGAGGCCCGTCTCGCAACAGGCTACGCGCCCCAGGACGCGCCCTTCAGAGACCGCCTGACCCTGCTCGAGAACCTGGTATGGTACGGTAGCCTGAGGGGCCTGTCCCTCGGAGAAGCACGGTCCCGGGCCCTGGAGCTCCTCGAGCTCCTTGACCTTAGGGAGAAGGCTGGCGAGCGTGTCCAGAGGCTCAGTGGGGGAATGAGGAGGAGGGCCATCATAGCGTCGGCCCTAATGGCACACCCCAGGGTACTGCTCCTGGATGAGCCCTCCTCGGGGCTTGACCCCTCCGCTAGAAGGGAGCTCTGGGGCCACATCGGCTCACTGCTCAGGAGGGGGCTTGTGGAGACCCTCCTGTACACCACCCACGATGCACTGGAGGCGCAGGAGCATAGCGATAAGGTTTACATTTTCCACCGGGGCGAGCTGAAAGCCCAGGGCGCCCCCGGGGAGCTTATAGAGAGGCATGCTCCCCTCTCCCAGGTAGCTTTAGTCATTAGCGGGTCCAATGGGGACCTAAGCTGGTTGGGGAGCGTTGAGGGGGTCGAGGGCTTCGAGGAGCGTGGGGGAGAGGCGGTGGTCTACACGAGGAGAGCCCCCGAGACCATGCCCCGCCTAATCGATGAGGCTATAAGGATGGGCCTGGTGGTCCTCAAGGCCGAGATAAGGACACCGGGTCTCGACGAGGTCTTCTACCGTATCACGGGCGAGAGGCTCGAAGAGCTGGGCAATGGGGGTGCTTGAGCCATGGGTTTCCTGGCCAGGAGGGTACTGGGAGAGCTATACATGGAGGCCCGGGTGCTCCTGAGGTACAAGTCTGTACTCTTCTGGGTCGTGGTCTTCCCCATACTCTTCCTGGGCCTCATGGCAATGATATTCGTACGCGGGGACGAGGAGGTAAGCTACACTCTAGCCTACCACATTGCCGACACTCCCTCCAACGGGCTCGACCCAAGCCTGGTCGTGGAGGTGGTTAACTCCACGGGAATGTTCAAGATGATAGAGGCCCCGGGCCTTGACGCCATTGTAGGCCTCGTGGGGAACGGTACTGCCGACGTCGGCCTGTATGTGCCCAGAGGCTTCTCCCGCAACATAACCAGCATGACCCCAGCCCAGCTGGTGGTAATAGCTAGGCAGACGAGCCCCAACATCCCAAGCGTCGCAGCGGAGGTCCTCCGGGGGGTCCTCTCGGGGTTCGAGAAGGGCGTGGCCGACCGGGTGATAAACATATCGATGGTCTTCATCTCCCAGTCTATACAGGGCCAGGCCGGTGTCTCCCCCTCGATGGTGGAGAGGTTCCTCCACTTCGTGGCGGATCCGCTGAGCGTCAACATAACCGTGGTTAAGCCTCCCCTGCTATTCACGAGTGGGGGGCTGGTGGCGTACTATGCCCTCGGCATGGTTGGCATAGAGGCCCTCTTCATCGGCCTCAGCATGGGGGCCAACAGGAACATTGAGAGGAAGAACGATGGCACGCTCAAGATGCTCCTAGCAAGCCCGCTCTCTCCCGGTGCACTCTTCGTTACCGATATCATGG
>JALTXS010000210.1 GCA_027048265.1 Desulfurococcales archaeon | reverse complement strand
CCCCACGCTCCTCCCCCGCAGCCTGGCCCGAGGACCCCCCAATACCTGTTCCCAGGGCCTCGGCAAGGGCCTTCTTGACCAGCCGGGGAAGCTGTTCCGCTATCCGCAGCTGGGCCTCAACTGTCTGTGCCCCAATGTGCGGGGTCACCACGACCTTTGGGTGGCGGGCCAGCCTCTTCTCAGCCTCCGTGGAGGGAGGCTCGTGCTCCATGACGTCGAGGGCCGCCGCCCTTATTATTCCCTCCTCCAGCGCCTCGAGGAGGGCCTCGGTCTCGACAACAGCTCCCCTAGAAGTGTTGACGAGTATGGCGCCCAGCTTGAAGCAGCGTATGTTCCCCCGGTTTATCAGGTGCCTCGTCTCGGGGGTGAGGGGCACATGGAGGGAGACGAAGTCGGCCCGGGAGAGGGCGGTGCAGAGGTCCTCCTCCTTCTCAACACCCTCCCCCCCAACTATGCCCTCCAGGACCTCGGGGAGGTCACAGGCTATGACCCTCATGCCCAGGGCCCGGGCTATCTGGGAGAGCCTCTTGCCAATACGCCCATAGCCCACCACCAGGAGGGTCTTCCCATAGAGCTCCACTCCCGTGAGCTTGACCCACCCCCCCTCCTTGACGAGGCGGTCGCCCTCAACAATCCTGCGGGCGGCCGCTATCATGAGGCCCAGCGCCAGCTCGGCCACGCTCTGAGTGGAGGCGTCGGGGGTGTTCACCACCCTGACCCCGCACCTCCTCGCCGCCTCCAGGTCAATGTTATCCAGCCCTATACCCGCCCTCGCCACGACCCGGAGCCTGCCCCTACACCCCCTCTCTATAACCTCTGAGGTGACCTTGGTCCTCCCCCGCACCACGAGGACGTGGTAGTCCCCCACCCTCTCCAACAGGTCCTCCCTCTCGATGCCGGGGAGGTAGTCGACCTCGAAGCCCTCCCTCTTAAGCGCGTCTATGAGCTCATAGGCGGTCTTGTCCGTTACCAGAACCCGGGGCTTAACCGTGTTTTCTCCCGCCACTCTCTACTCACCTCTCACTATCCTCGTCTCTAGCCCGCAGGGATATCCCAGCCGGGCCACAGGGGTGCCCATCTCCACCCCGAAGAGGCGGGCTATCGGGGGACACTTGGCAGTTAGCAGGACAAGGGTCTTCCCGGGAGCTGGGTAGCAGGTGTCGAGAAGCGCCTCCGCGTTCGCGATGCCCTTGGAGATCACAAGGTCTGCTGCCTCGAGAGCACCCCGGGTCTCCGCGGGGAGACCCCGGAGGCTGGGGGCGGGGTATGCCCCACCGGTGCCCAGGACCCTTATGCCCGCGATGGCCCTTTCAAGGCCCAGTTTCTCCGCCACCCTCCCCAGAAGGGCCTGGACGGTGGCCCGGTCCACGTCGATCTCATACACCTGGTCACGGGCTACAAGTGTGACGCTTTTCCCCCCAGCCGCAAGGCTCAGGGCAAGGGCGAGGTCGATCACCGCTTCCCCGCTGTTGTCAAGGAGTATGGCCACTTTCCGTGAAGCCTCTAGGGCCTCCACAGCCGCCGGGTCCACGCGTGCCTTCTCCAGTA
>JALTXS010000209.1 GCA_027048265.1 Desulfurococcales archaeon | reverse complement strand
CAAGCTCGCACACTACTACAGGAACCGCAAGTTCAAGGTCGGCCTGGTTCAAACCGACACCCATAGGCCCGCCGCCTACGACCAGCTACGCCAGCTGGCAGAGCAGGTCGGGGCCCTCTTCTACGGGGACCCGGGGGAGAGGGACCCCGTAAAGATAGCAAGAGAGGGGATAAGGCAACTTGCAGGCCAGGGAGCGGAGGTGATCATAGTCGACACCGCCGGTAGGCACGGGTACGGGGAGGAGGAGAGCCTCATGGAGGAGATGAGGCGCATAGCCGACGCCGTGAAGCCCGACGAGGTCATGCTCGTGCTCGACGCGGGGATAGGGCAGAAGGCGAGGGACCTGGCGCGGAGGTTCCACGAGGCCGCCCCCATAGGGAGCATAATAATAACCAAGCTAGACGGAACGGCGAAGGGAGGGGGAGCCCTCTCAGCCGTGGCCGAGACTGGGGCGAGGATAAAGTTCGTGGGCACGGGCGAGAAGGTGGGTGAGCTGGAGGTCTTCCAGCCCACGCGCTTCGTGGGCAGGCTCCTCGGCATGGGGGACATACAGGGGCTGCTGGAGAGGCTTGAGGCCCTAGAGGAGGCCGGGGACCTGGAGAAGCAAGTTGAGGAGATGCTCAGCGGCCGCCTTGATATGAGGGTGATCTACCGCCAGCTGCGCCAGATACGCAAACTGGGCCCCCTGAGCAAGGTCCTCAGCATGCTACCCGGGTACGGGATACAGTTGCCCGAGGACCCCGAGGGCGCTAAGATCGGTGAGGAGAAGATGGACCGCTGGATGGCCATAATACAGAGCATGACGCCCGAGGAGATGGAGAAGCCCGAGCTCATAGAGAGGGAGAAGACAAGGCTCCGCAGAATAGCGTATGGGAGCGGCACGAGCCCCGAGGACGTTAAGGAGCTCCTCACCTACTATCTACACCTGAAGAGGATGATGAAGCAGCTGAAGAGGAAGAAGAAGCTCCTAAAGAAGCTACAGCTGGACCAGCAATGGCCCGCGTGATAATAGTAGACTACGGGAGACCTCCCAAGGACAGGAAGGAGGCCCACCACATAGCCCGGGACGCCGCCGCGGCACTCCTTCTCTCAAACAGCATAAGGAGGGACACCGTCTTCATAGCCTACTTCTCCCACACCCAGTCCCTGCTCGAGCTGAGGGGAGACAGCGTTAGGAACCTGAGGGCCGACGAGGAGAGCGCCGCAGGTCTCCTGTGGAGCCTCCTCAGGACACGCTTGAGAAAGTCCCCTGCCCCCGGGCCGGGGACCTGCGTCTCCCCGGGTAGGGCAGCGGACTGTCCCCCCTCCGAGGACCTGTGCAGGGCCCTCACGTCACCCTTCCACATAGCCCTGCCCGGGAGGAACACCCCCTTTGGGTGTAGTGGGAGGGTTGTGCTATCAAGCGCCCCCACCTCCACCCACTTGATAATAAGGCTGAACATGGTGCTCGACCTATGCGAGGGGAGAAGCTAGGCCCAATACACTCTATGGTCTACAGGATACTGGAAAAAACCCCCCTGTGCCCCAGCTGCCTTGGGAGGCTCTTCGCCTCCAGGCTACGCGGGTACAGTAACAGGGAGAGGGGCCTCGCCCTCATGAGGAGCCTAGTCATGGAGCTTGAACATCGGGTGGAGGAGGGAGACGGGGAAGCCAGGCTCATGCTTGAGAGGATAGCCCCCAGCCTCCCCCAGGAGTTCTACCAGAGCCTCGATAGGCTGGGCATAAAGGTGGAGGAGAGGGCGCCGTGCTGGCTCTGTGGGGGGAGGCTTGAGGATTGGCTGGGCCTCCACAGGAGGGCCGCGGAGCTAGTCAGGTCACTTAGGGCCGAGAGCTTCGTGGTGGGGGTGGTCCTATCCAAGGCCCTTTCACAGAGGGAGGACGAGCTCCTGAGAACCAACATGGTGACGACGGGTGAAAGCATACGCCAGGAGGTCAAGCGGGAGATAGGTAAGAGGGTCATGGCCGAGACGGGGGTTCCAGTGGACTTCGAGCGGCCCGGCGTTACCATAATGGTGACCCTCCCCCAGGGCATAGTCTATGCCCGCCCCAACCCAATCCTGGTCAAGGGCAGGTACCTCAAGACGGGGAGGAACATAAGCCAGACCCGCTGGACCACAAGGCGGGGGGAGAGGCGGTTCGAACTATCCGTCCAGGACATGCTAGAGCCCCTCCGTGAGGCCCTGGACGGTGCCGAGCTGGTCCTGCACGCATCGGGGAGGGAGGACACCGACGCCAGGATGCTGGGTGACGGCCGGCCTATGGTGGTTGAGGTCAAAGAGCCCCGGCGGAGGAGGACCAGCCTCCCCGTGGTGGAGACGCTGCTCAACACCCGAGCCAAGTGGGGCTGGTTCACCCTGGAAGGCCCCGTTACGCGAGATTATGTGAGGGAGCTGAAAACCAGTGACCAGCACCGCAGGAAAGCCTACAGGGCCCTCGTCACCTCGGACAAGCCCCTGGATCCCGGCATGCTGGAGGAGGCTGAGAAGAGTCTGAGCGGGGTGGAGATAAGGCAGAGGACCCCCCAGAGGGTCTCCCACAGGAGGGCTGACGTGGTGAGGGTCAAGAGGCTCTACGAGACCAGGCTCGTACAGCTGGCCCCCCGGCTCCTGCAGGCCTACTTCCTTGCCGAGGGGGGCCTCTACATCAAAGAGCTCATATCGGGGGACGATGGCAGGACCCAGCCCAGCCTCTCCAGCGTCCTAGGGGCAAGGCTGCGCTGCGTGGAGCTTGACGTCCTATGGGTCGAGTCAAGCTAGCTGCCCCTCCCCAGAACTAGGAGCCAGAGATCAAGGTCACCATGCCTCACCCTCCGCGCGTGAACGACCCCAAACCCCCTCTCCCCCGCGAGCTCCTCCACCTCCCCACGTCGGGGGAAGAGAAGGGTAAGCCTCCCCTCATCATCCAGCATCCTCGAGGAGAAGTCAAACAGATCACCCAAAGCCCTATGCGCAGCTCGGGGGTCGCCCACCCTGAGCCCGTATGGCGGGTTCGTGACCACATGGTCAATAGGGGGCCTAAGACCCCACGCCAGGCTCCTAACATCCGAGCGTATGAGGGTTAGGCGCCCAAGTGTGCCCGCGGCAAGCGAGTTGACCCGAGCCGCCTCCACGCTTCTCCAGCTCCTGTCACTGCAGACAGCGTCAAGCCACTCGTGGTAGAGAAGCGCCTCAATAGGTATTGTCCCGCTACCGCACATGGGGTCCACGAGACTCTGCCCATCCCGGACCCCGGAGAGAACAAGCATCGCCTGGGCAAGTGTGGGCTTGAGGCTCGCCACGTGCTCCCTGACCCGATACCACCTCCGGTGGAGACTGGGCTCCCCCGCTAGCTGCACCCCCAGGGTTAGGTGGCCCCAGTCCACCTCCGCAACGAACACCCTATGGGGGATTCCCAGGTGGACCCTGGCTCCCCTAACCCTCTCCTCAACAACACTGCCCACGACCGCGGCTATCTCAGGGGAGGTTAGGGGGAACTCCCCCACCCTCTCCGCTCGTACCGCGAAGCTCTCCCCAGGGAGCAGGTGGTCTCCCCACTCTACGAGCTCCACGGCCTCTCTCACTTTCTTTATACACTCGTCCCTCCCATTACACTCCATCTTCTCTCTAAGGAGCATCTCCGTGACGCTGTTGAAAAGCCTCGCCTGCTCCAGCACCCACGTGTCCAGGCGCCCGGCCTCAACATAGAGCCTCCCCTGGCCCTCTCTTATCTCCAGGGGCCTGCACTCTCTGAGGAGGCCCCTGCACTCCTCCAGGGCAAGGTCCTCTACCCCGGGGTTAGTCTTTATAAGTAGCCTTACCAACTCCTGCTCCCCCGCACTCCTCCAGCCTTCTCGCGGCCCTCCTTAGGGTGAAGAGCAGGCTCCGGGCCTCCAGGCGTGTGGGTGGGCTTCGGGAAACCATTCTGGTGAAAGCTTGGGCCAGCCTCTTCCTCTTGGCCTCGTCCCTCACCACTCGCTCGAGGAGGAGGCGGTAGGCCTTCTCGAGCTCCCCGAGCTCGCGGGGCCCCACCCTCGCAATGGGTTGGCTTGCCTCGGGTTGGGTGGTGTAGAGCTCGTACAGTATTATGGCCACCGCGTGGCTCAGGTTGAGGACAGGGTACTCGGGGTTAGCCTCTATGGTGACCAGCGAGTGGCACGTGGAAAGCTCCTCACGGGTAAGCCCCGTGCTCTCACGCCCAAAGACCAGTGCCAGCGGCGTCTCCGTGCCAGCGTAGAGCTGGGCGAGCTCCTTGGGCGACATGGGCTGGCGGAGGGGGTCGTCTTCGGAGGCCCTGCTGCTTGTGCAGACCCTCATATCCTCGGGCTCGAAGGCCTTCTCAAGCCCATCCACTATACGCAGGTGTCTTATCAGGTCACGGGCCTTGGCAGAGTACCGCTCAACCACGTCATAGTCCAGCTCCCTGGGTGAAACGAGGACGATGCGGCCCACGTTGAAGTTCTTAGCCAGCCTAAGTATGAAGCCCAGGTTAACGCTGCCCTCCACCCCGACCAGCACCAGTTTGACCCTCTCCAAAGAACACCGCCTCCACAGCGTATAGTCTTTCGAAGAAAAACGCCATCTCGCCCACAACCCTATGCTCGGGGAGGGACTCATATAGTTTCCCCAAAGCCTCCCCCGAGAGGCTCGATACCACGAACAGGGCCCGGGGGGCCAGCCTCCGCCTGGACACCTCCCCCAGGAGCCTTAGGAGCACCTCCACCCCAGAAGGCCCCCCGTCCCAGGCCCTGTCAACCCAAGTCACCCTCCTACCATCTGAGGGTAGGTATGGGGGGTTGAACACCACTATGTCGAACACAGCCCCATCCCTAACACAGCTGGCCAGGTCGCATGCAATGACCTCCCACCCCACATGATCCCCTAAGCCCACGTTTTCCTCCAGCGTACACCTTGTTGCCCTGGCGGCGTGCGGGTTCAGGTCAACCGCGTAAACCTCCTTGAAACCCCTGCGAAGAAGATGGAGGGAGAGAATCCCAGTGCCCGACCCCACCTCCAGCGCCCTGCGCCGGGTCACCCCTGGCTCATCAAGCACGATGTCCAAGGCCTTCATGAGAAGCAGTGTGTCATCGGAGGGGAGGTACACCTCGTCACTCCAGCAGACCCTGTACCCCAGGCTGTTCACCCTCTGCACCGGGCCCCACGCTCCGCTATCTCCTCGACAACCTCAGGGCCCAGGGACCTTACCCGGGTCCCCGGGCGGAGGAGCCTCTTAGCGTCACCCACGCACTCGCCAGCGCCCAGGCTCTTGAGACACCGCTCCACCACCTTCTCGGCCAGCCTGTTCCTCTGTGAGAAGAGGCACGCAGTAAGCTCCTCCAGGAACCCGTGCACACCGGGCTCGTATGGCTTGGTTCGGGAGAGGGTGACTATGCTCACAGAGACCTCCGGGGGAGGCCAGAAGTCCCGCGGAGGGTGGTTGGACACCCTCTCCACCCTGAAGAAAAGCTGGGCCACGACACTGAGTCTCCCATAGTCCTCGCCCCCGGGGCTCGCGGTTAGCCTGTCCGCGACCTCCCTCTGGACGCCCAGAACTGCCTCTCTGAAACAATTGTTCCGAGCGAGCTCGACTATCAGGGGGCTGGTTATGGAGAAGGGGGTGTTGGAGAAGAGGAGGGGCATACACGCCCTCCGGGCAGCCTCCATGCCATCCGCCTTTACAAATACTATCTCATCCACGTACCCAACCGCGTGGGAGGAGGCCTCGAAAAGCCTCCTGTCAAGCTCAACGGTAACCAGCGTGACCCCTCCTCCCAGGGCTCTGGAGGCGGCAAGCGTGAGCACTCCCAAGCCCGTGCCAATCTCGAGAACGGGCCCGCCCCGCACCCGGAGACGGGCATAGGCATCTCTGAGGGCGCGTGAAAACGAGGCAATGTACCGGGGGGATATGGTGAAGTTCTGTCCCCTTTTCCTAGAGGGCCGCACCCCGTATTCGCGGAGAAGAGCACGGGTGAGGGCTATGAGCCTCCCCCTGCTCTCCAGGTCCCTGGGAACAACCGTCACGGGCGTCAATACAGTTCACGGTGACCCTCTCTCTCGGCCTGGCGGTAGATCGCCTCAAGAAGGCCAAAGTAGCGGACGTCAGGGTCTTCCCTGCGGGGTTTTATGAACAGGTAGTACCGCTCCCCGCCCCTGAGCTCCTGGGCTATCCTCTCCGCAATGAGCCTCTCGGGCTTCCCTATCTTGACCCCCCTCAGGCTCAGCCTCTCCTCCAGGTCCCTGAAGTCCTCGAACCTGCTCTGCTTCCTCTCCTCCAGTATTGCCATGAGGGTCTTCTTCCCTATCCCCGGCAGGAGCTCAAGCATGTGCATCTTAAGCGTTATGGGCTCGGCTAGGTTGAACACCTGTATGAACACCTTGGGCCGGGAGGCGACTATCTTCTCTATTACTGGGACGAGGTTTTCCCTAGCCACCTGGGTCAGGTCCTCATACTCCAGTGTCCCGAAGACCTGTTTTATCGGCTTCTTCTCCACATCACCTTTGAGGACAACCTCCTCCCCGGGTTCGAATGTGTCGTTGGGGTCAGGTATGAGCTCTAGGAGCGTAAAGTACCTCCCGCCCACAGCCTGTATGATGGGCATGCTCCTGTGCTCAAAATGCCTGTCCATGGGGTTGCCCTGGGGCAGGAAGTCCAGAACGTAGGCCCTGTCCTCGAAGGGCCTCCTCTCGCGGGGAGGATGACGCGGCCCCGCGTGCCTCCTGGGGGGTCGTCCGGGCCTCATTCCTACCAGCTCCTCAGCCAAGCCTGACTGGTTATATTCTCGGCGAACCGCATATATATAACAAAACCTCAGCGGTGAAGCGAGATGGGCACACGGTGGGCTAGGCTCCCGTGCGCTAGCCGCACCTCTCCAGAACTTCTAAGGCCTTCTTGAGCACGTCCTCGTCGAGCTTCTGGTCCCCTGGGGGCAGGAGGCTCCTGAGCTCCACAAGCTCACGGGGAACCACGTTTACCAGCACTATTGCCCCCTCCTCGCTGATCCCGAGGCCCACGAGCTCCCTCCGCACCTCCCCCGCAACGTCCTCGAAGCACTTAGTGGCCTGGTTTAGGTAGTCAAGGGTCCTCCTGACGAGGAGCCCCGCGGTCTCCTCGCCGAGTTTCTCATTGACAATCTTACGGGCCTCGGGGTTCGATACCTTCTCTGTGGAGAGAACCTCCCTAACCAATCAAACCACCCTGGAAGAGAGCTCTGTAAGGCAGACGGTGGCCGGGGGACGGCTTGTCAAAAAGCGTGGGGGATAAAACTAGGACTTGGCGGGCCTCAGGTGCTCGGGTCTTATGAAGAGCTTCTTAACCTTAGAGCCCACCCTTACCTCCACCTGGTAGGCCTTGCCCCTCCGGCCCACTATGGTCCCTGTCATGCCATGGTAGCGCCTATGGGGCATGCCGCTGTGTACTGAGGGGTTTGTAATTATGTGGACCTTGTCGCCCGGCTGGTAGTCTATCATTACCAGGCTGAGGGGAGGAACCGCTCCCTTCTCCCTTATGCTCTTCCTGAACACCTTCCTGGTCCGGTGACGTATCCCCCTGGGCGGCTTGACCATCTCCCTTCCCCTGCCGTCGCCACAGCGTTCTCTCTTGGCCTTTGTGCTCCAACGGTTATTATAGGTTGCCTTGCCCCTTAGGCTCGCTGGGAGTCTGCTTTGAGTGTTTATCAATTTGTTAAAATATATTTATAATTGAAAAATATTAAAAATATATAAGATTCAAAAATAACATATATATCACGGTGTATTGGATAATGAAGAAAACCCCAATCAGCAGAATGCTCACCATAGCAATAATAGCCATAGGCCTCCTAATGGCGACCATTGCCTTAGGACAAGACAGGGAAGAAGAGACACAGATACCCTACCAGCCCGTCGAGCCCAAAGTCGTTGACCACACCCAGTTCTTCGAGGAGAAGAACATAACAGAGTATAACGGTTCTGCGACTTGCATTGTCTGCCACTACGA
>JALTXS010000208.1 GCA_027048265.1 Desulfurococcales archaeon | reverse complement strand
CTGGGGGAGGGAGGGTGCTGTGGACCGGATAAGGCTTGGCGAGCTGTCCTCGGCGGCGTCCCTTGGATTGGTCCTCGTGGCTACTCGTCTGGAGGACCCCTACCTGATAGCGCTTGCCCTCCTGGGCACACTTGCATGGGGGGTCCAGAGGACAGGGACACGGGGCAGCGGCGTTGGCCCCCTGGCAACAGCTGCGATAGCCGCCTCCCTCCTGGCCGTGATTCGCCATGGGGCTTGGGGCCTCGTGGGGCTGGCCATAGCCCTCCCGCCCCTGGTCGTTCCCCGCGGGGCTCCTATGGAGACCCCACCGCTCTACAGGAGGGTGGCCGTGGGTGTGGCCCTTCTTTCAGCGGCCCAGGTCCTCTACTGGGGCGCTCTTTTGAAGAGCCTGCCTGAACCGGGGAGGCTGGCCTACCTATACGTCCCTGCCTCGCTGTCCCTGGCCTACCTGCTCTCATCCTCAATGGCAAGGTCCCTGTTCTCCCATACAGGCGGGGCCCAGACCCCCCACGATGTACCCTGGGGCATGGGTCATCAGAGGCGGGCTTGGCTGGCCCCGGTTCTCGCACCCGTCACCCTCCTGAGCCTAGGGGGGCTCCTGCTGCTCCACACCGGTAGCCCAGGGGCTTGGGCGGCCGCTGGCGCGGGGGCGGCCATAGTTGCATGGGCCCCGAGGAGACAAGTGAGCCGGGGATTTGGGGTGAGTAGAGGGTGGCGGTGGTGGAGACGCTGAGGCACGTGATACCCGAAATCCCCCCCACTACAGCCCCGGGGCAAACGGCCCTCGAGACAAGCGCGGGAACCGGGGGACTGCCCCCGCCTCCATGGGTGGGGGGAGGAGCCCCTTCTCCGACCCCACAGCAGGCCGTGGACGCGTTCCTAGCCCTCATGCTGGTGGTCCTCCTGCTCTTCCTCGCCTCTTCCCTCGCCACCCTGCTGCCCCGGAAGGGCGGGCCAGGGCCTAGTGAGGTAGTGATGCAACCCAGGGCCCATAGGGAATACCGGCGGGAGCCCCCGGATTACGAGTACGCGGGGGAACTGGCCCTGCTGCGGGGGCTGGTGGACAGGGCCCTCGAGGAGCTGGAGAGGCGGGGGCACGCCGTGGACCCGGGCCTCACTGTAATGGAGCTCGCCTCCATCCATGCTAGGGGGAGCCTCTCATGGCTAGCCCGGCTGGCCCCCCTCTACAACGAGTACATGTTCTCGCCCCGCAGGAGGCCCCTGCCTAAATGGGTTCGGGAGCTGCATAGTAGTGTGTCAAGCGCCGGGGGGGTCGAAAGGTGAATAGGGTGCTCGCACTGTTCCTCGCCACCCTAGCCCTCACGGCCTATGCGGCAATGGTGGGCAACACCCCCGAGTTGCCAGGCGGGCCTCCCCGGCCAGATCAGGGTCCCTTCGGCCTCGGTGAGCTTACCCGGCTGCTCGAGAGGCATGGTTATAGCGTTGAATATGGCCTCCCCTCCCGTCCCCTGGATGACTATGGCCTGGTGCTGCTCATAGCGCCCAAGGGGACGGGGGCGGAGGAGAGGCTGCTCGGGGAAGCGCTTGACTCGGGGGTGGGTGTTGTACTG
>JALTXS010000207.1 GCA_027048265.1 Desulfurococcales archaeon | reverse complement strand
TTACATCTAGCCTTATCTTGCGGGGGACACCGTAGAGCTTGGTTACCCTACGACCATCTATCGTGACGGTCTCCTTCTTTATCAGGCCCTTCCGGCTGAGCTTCATCACGAGCTTGGCTATCTCCTTTACCTCTATGCCAAGCTCGCTGGCAAGCTGGCTCTGGACAACCCCTTCCTGCCCATACGACTTTATCGCCTCAAGCACCTTGGCCTCTAGCTCTCCATCAGCTCCCACATTCCCGTCCTGCATTTGACACCGCCTCCCCTCTCGTCCTGCTTGGCTGACGGCCTCAGAGTCTTACTCTCGGTATAGGGGAAGATGCACGCCAGAACATTGCTTGGCCATGACCATGTGTTGCCGGGTTTAACAGCCCCATTTAAACGGCTTCGGGGTTCAGGTGTGTCACAGGGTGTAACCCAGGCGTCCCCTGGGCACACTAATAGAAATAATCACGTCCCTTGAATATAAGGGTTAGTATCCGTGAACAAGTTGGGCTTAAACAACAGGGTTTCCCACAAGGGTGGTCTAGGCTCCGTATCTCCGCTCCCTTTTTTGGAAGGAGCGGATCGCCCTCCACAGGTCAATTCGTCTGAACTCCGGCCAGTAGGCTTCCGCGAAGTAGAGCTCGGAGTAGGCGCTCTGCCAGAGGAGGAAGTTGCTTATCCTCTCCTCCCCGCTGGTCCTTATGATTAGGTCGGGGTCGGGGGCACCGTTGGTGTAGAGGTACCGGGTGAAGACCCCCTCGTCAACCCCATCGGGGTCCAGGTGCCCCGCTGCCGCGTCCCTCGCTATGAGGCGGGCCGCCCGTAGTATCTCGTCCCTCCCCCCATAGCAGAGGGCTATGTAGAGTGTCCTCTCCCCGAACCCCCCTGTCTCCTCCTCGAGCCTCCTCGCCGCCTCGAGCACGTCGGAGCGGACCAGCTCCCTCCTCCCTATGACCCTAACCCTGACCCTGCGCTCCCTTATGCGGGAGTCGTTCCTGAGCTCCTCCATGCCCCTCTTTATTATATCGAAGAGGTGCTCCCTCTCCTCGGGGCTCCTGCGGGTGCAGTTCTCAGTGGACATCGCGTATATCGTAACGTGGCTTACCCCCAGCTCCCATATCCAGTCCAGGACCTCCCGCATCCTCTCATAGCCCTTCTCGTGCCCGAAGAAGACATCCCATCCCTGTAGCCTAGCCCACCTCCTATTGCCATCAGGTATGATTCCAATGTGGCGGGGCATGGGGCCCCTTCTTATTTGCCTCCATAGAAACCTCTCGTACGCCCAGTACACTGGCCTAAGCAGCTTCTCAAAGAGCCTCAGGAGCCCCGGGGACACAATCTTCTCCTCCCAGCGCCACGCGGGGATACTAGCCTCCCCTTACCCGTTATAGAGTAGCCCCGGTCAGGTTTAAAAACGTTGTAATCACCCACACTACAACGGTGCACCCCGTATGGCGAACCCCAGGGAGACGGCAGCAAGGAAGGTGGCAATAGGCTCTGCCAACAAGTCCAAAGTAAACGGTGTCAAAAGGGCCTGGTCCCTGATGGGTCCAGCAACCTTTGTCTCCACCCGTGTCCATGGTCCCGTGCCCCAGCC
>JALTXS010000206.1 GCA_027048265.1 Desulfurococcales archaeon | reverse complement strand
CCCGAATACGCCTCCCCCCGCCCAAGGAGGAGTCGGGGGTGGACGTCCTCTCCGCCATTCGCAGGCGTAGGAGCAGGAGAGAGTACGCGAGCAGGCCCCTCTCCCTGTGGGAGGTTTCCACTCTCCTCTACCACGTCTCCGGTGTAACGGGGAGGGCTTGGTGGGGTGGCCCCAAGAGGGCTTATCCCAGCTCCGGCGCGCTCCAGCCGGTGGAGGTCTACCTGCTTGCCCGCAGGGTCGGGGGGCTTGAACCGGGGCTCTACCACTACAACCCCGGGGGCCACGAGCTCGAGATGCTCGACGGTGACGTGGATCGCTTGGGGAGGGAGCTCTACAAGGCGAGCCTAGAGCAAGACCACGTGGCCTCGGCCCCCCTGGTTCTTTTACTTACCGTGGTGTACCCTCGCACGGCTAGGAAGTACGGTTGGAGGGCCTACCGCTACGTGCACTGGGATGTGGGGTTCGCGGGGCAGAACGTTTACTTGGCATGCGAGGCCCTTGGCCTGGGGACGGTTGCGGTTGGGGCGTTCAGGGATGAGCAGGTCTGCGGTGTTCTCGGTATCGACTGCTTCACCGAGTTTCCCATGCTGCTTTTCCCGGTGGGGGGACGCCTGTAGGAGGGCGAACTACTTGGATTTGTAATAATAAAACATACGAATACCCCGGGTTTGCACCTTCGTTGGGCGTGGTAAGCTTTATTAATAAAAGTAGGGGGGAATGGGAAAACGGTGGGCGTGATGGAATTCCAATATCAAGGCCTGTGAAGGAGAAACCCCCACTCGCACCCGAGTTCTCCCAACCCCAGGCCCCAGAGGGCTCTGGGAGCCTTCCCCGGGAGACCCTCCTTCTAATAGAGAAAGCCCGCAAGCGACTGCACAGGATGGCAAGCAACGGCATGTCATGGCACGCGGGCAGCAGCATAAGCGTCTTCAACATACTCGCCACCCTCCTCACACACTGGGTGCCAGAGGGAGCCGCGCGGGGCATTGACAGGAGAATAGTGCTCAGCAAGGGACACGCAAGCATTGCACTCTACGCGCTCCTGGCTGAGATGAACCTGCTCAAAGAGGAGCCCGAGAAGGCCTTCGCGAAGCCCGGTAGCCCCATACAGCCCCACCCCGAGGCGGGCAAGGTCCCCGGCGTGCCCGTATCCACGGGCTCCCTCGGGCAGGGACTTAGCGTGGCCAACGGGATGGCCTTCGCCGCGAGGCTCGACGGTGTCGAGAGGCAGGTTGCCGTGATACTGGGTGACGGTGAGCTGGATGAGGGCCAGGTGTGGGAGGCCGCGGCCACCACCGTGAGCCTAGGCCTGAGCAACGTGATCGCGATTGTTGACAAGAACGGGTTCCAGAACACCGGCGAGACCAGCAAGGTGAAGAAGAAGGAGCCCCTCAGCGAGAGGTGGAGGGGCTTCGGCTGGCACGTGATAGAGCTGGACACCTCCAGCATAGAGGCGCTAGCAAAGGCCCTGGCGGCTGCGGAGCTTATTGACAAGCCCGTGGCCATAATTGTGGACACTAGCCGGGAGCTGAGGAAACACTAGGGAGGGGTAGAAGCCCGGGAAGAGACCCCGCTCTCCTTTCTCAATTTCTCGGTAGCAACGGGAAGAATCGCATCTAAGGGTGAGAAGCCGTGAGAGCCATTGGTGTAGAGAAGAGACTGGAGAGCTTCCGAAAAGCCTTCTCCCAAGAACTCGTGGCCCTGGGGGAGGAGGAGCCCGACCTGGTGGTCCTGGACGCGGACCTCCAGCGCTCCACGGGCACGCGTGCTTTCGCGGAGAGGTTCCCCCAGAGGTTCATCAACGTGGGGATCAGCGAGCAGGACATGGTCTCCACGGCCGCCGGGCTGGCCATCGCGGGCAAGAAGCCCCTGGCGTCGACCTTCGCCGTGTTCCTGCTCAGGGCCTGGGAACAGATACGGAACACCGTTGCAAGGGACCGCTTGAATGTCAAGCTCGTGGGGACTCACGCGGGTCTCTCCCCCATAGGTGATGGCGCCTCCCACCAGGCCCTGGAGGACGTCGCGGCCCTCCGGGGGATACCGGGCATGACCATAGTCTCGCCCGCGGACGCTGAGGCTACGAGGGTTCTCTTGAGGCATCTGGTCAAGAGCCACCGGGGGCCCGCCTACATGAGGCTGGGGAGGGACAATGCCATCCCCGTCTACACGGGGGAGGAAGCGCGTCTGCTCAAGCTGGGGGAACCCCAGGTGGTTGTCGAGGGAGGAGATGTTGTTTTATTCGCCACGGGTCCCATGGTGGGTGTGGCGGTTATGGCCTCCAAGCTGCTGGGCGAGGCCGGGGTTGGGGCGGGTGTTGTGGATGTCCACACCCTCAAGCCCCTGAGCCCCAGGGTGGTGGATATGGCTCGGGGGACGGCCCTCGCCGTGAGCCTGGAGGAGCACAATGTCATAGGGGGCCTGGGATCCGCCTTGGCCGAGGCCTTCTCCGCGAACCCCCGGTCAGTACCCCCCCTGCTGAGGCTCGGGGTTGTGGAGAGGTTCGGCACAGCCGCGCGGGACTACTGGGAAGTCTTGGAGTTTTTCAGGCTAACGCCCAGGTGGGTTGCCAAGAGGGTTCTTGAGGAGGTGAGGGGAGGTAATGGGTCTTAAGCTAGCCTCTAGGGAGCATAGGGAGAAAACAGTCTTCGAGGTCAAGGGAGTACGCGTGGGCGAGGAGCCCGTGGTAATCGCGGGACCCTGCAGCGTCGAGAGCCGGGAGCAGATGATGACTATTGCGGAGAGGCTCAAGAGGGCTGGAGCCCACATGCTACGTGGGGGCGCCTTCAAGCCTCGCACCAGCCCCTACAGCTTCCAGGGGCTGGGAGAGAAGGGCCTAGAGCTCCTCAGGGAGGCGGGAGACAGGTTCGGCATGCCCGTGGTAACGGAGGCCCTGTCGCCCGAGCAGGTGCCTCTAGTCGAGGAGTATGCCGATGCGATACAGATTGGCGCGAGGAACATGCAGAACTTCGAGCTGCTCCGGAGGGTCGGCAGGAGCGAGAAGCCCGTCCTCCTTAAGAGGGGCTTTGGGAACACTGTGGACGAGCTGCTTCACGCCGCCGAGTACGTGCTCGCCGGGGGGAACGAGAGGGTCATGCTGGTGGAGAGGGGGATAAGGACCTTCGAGAACTCAACCCGATTCACCCTAGACGTCTCGGCCGTGCCCGTGGTTAAAGAGAGAAGCCACCTCCCCATACTCGTGGACCCCAGCCACCCCGCGGGGAGGAGGAATCTCGTCATTCCCCTAGCGAAGGCGGGCATGGCCGCGGGAGCGGATGGTCTTATCGTGGAAGTCCACCCCTGGCCCGAGAAGGCCCTCTCGGATAAGGACCAGCAGCTGACGCCCGAGTTGTTCGAGGAGCTGATGAGGGAGCTCCGTTGGATGAGACTTATACCCTGACGCGCAGCTGGAAGTCAAGGGTAGTCGTGGGCGTGGGTGCCTCGGCCAGGCTAGGCGAGCTCCTGGAAGGTGTTCCCGACAGGGCCTTGCTAGTGTATGACGGGAACGTGCCCCCAGAAAGCGTCGAAGCGGTAGCGTCTTCGCTTGGCGAGAAGATACCCAGAGTTGCCCTTGAGAGGGTCAGGGCGGGCGAGGAAATGAAGGGTCTCGAGGGGCTCCTAGGTATACTCGATAGGATGCAGGCCGAGGAACTCACACGCGCCTCCCTGCTAGTGGGCATGGGTGGGGGGAGCCTCCTTGACACCGTGGGGTTCGCCGCCTCCATATACATGCGCGGCATTGGCTTCGCCAGCGTTCCCACAACCCTCCTAGCCCAAGCTGACGCGGGTCTGGGGGGGAAGACGGGGATCAACCTGGGGGGGAAGAACCTGATAGGCAGCTTCCATCCCCCCACGGTGGTCGCCATCGACCCCCTCCTCTCCACAAGCCAGGACGATGAGAGCTTCAGGCAGGGGTTCGCTGAGATCGTGAAGCACGGGTTCATACAAGGCGGGAGCCTCCTCTCGCTGCTAGAGGAGGGCGCTGATAGGCTGGCCGGGAGACGGGACGCGGGGCTCCTGGCCCGCGTGCTGGGAGAGAGCGCCCGCGTGAAGATGGAGGTGGTCTCCAGAGACCCCTGGGAGACCCGGGGTCTGAGGGTGGTGCTGAACCTGGGTCATACTATTGCACATGCCCTTGAGAGGGCCTCAGGCTACCGGGTGCCCCATGGAAGCGCCGTGTCAGTGGGGCTAGTGGGGGAGACCATCATAGCAGGGGGCCTCGTGGGGACCGATAAGAGGGTTGTGGAGAGGCTCGAGTACCTCCTCTCTGCTTATGGGCTTCCCACATACGCGAGAGTGGAGGCGGAGGAGGTTGCCCGGCACATTGGGGGGGATAAGAAGCGGAGGGGGGACGAGCTCCTGCTCCCCCTGATAAGGAAGCCTGGCGACATAGTGGTGGAGAGGGTGAGCCTGAGTTGGCTGAGGAAGGCCCTGGTAGAGCAGCTGAAAGGCTCTGTGCTAGCCTAGCGGTAGGTAACCCGGAGCTTGCAATGCAGGGGGGGCTCGCCACCCCCGCCCGCTACGTGGAGGTGAGGCTGGACCTGCTCCTGGAGGGAATGGATGTTGAGAAGACCATTTCCCTAATAAGACTCCTCGCTAGGGAGGGCAAGACAGTCATAGCAACGCTCCGGGAGAGGAGTGAGGGGGGGAGATACAAGGGTGGCCTAGAGGAGAAGCTCGGGCTCCTAGAAAAAACTTTGGAGGCGGGGGCCAGCTGGGTTGACCTAGAGGAGGCCCTTTTCGAGAAAAGCCCCCAAACGCTACCAGGTTGGCTGAGGAGAACTGTGTCCAGGGGCCTGGTTGGGCTCATAATATCCAGCCACAGCGGCGGACCTCCTCCAAGGGAGGTCCCGGGGCCCCGTATCAACGAGGTGGAGGGGCTGGATAGGGTCATCTACAAGAGGGTCTACACTGCGGGTAGCCCAGTGGACAATGGGCCCGTTCTCAGGGCGAACGCCCTGTGGCCGGGCAGGGTTATAGCCTTCAATATGGGCCCCTGGGGGAGGGCTTCTCGTATAATGGCTCCCTGGCTTGGGGCCCCCTTTACCTACGTCTACCCCGCAGGCCTCTCACCAGCGGCCCCGGGTCAGGTGAGTGACTGGGAGATGATTGGGGCATGGAGGGCTCTGGGGCTCGTCTAGTTCCAGGTGGCGTGGATTACTGTATAGTGGGGCACCCGGTGAGGGGAAGCGCAAGCCCCTCCATCTATAACCGGTTCTTCGAGGAGAGGGGACTAGGACTTAGGTATGGAGTCTGCGAGCTCCCCGACCGAGACCTTGTGCCCCGGTTCTTGGAGGAGGCTCGTGCGGGGCTCAGGGGGTTCAACGTAACGATACCCTACAAGGAGACCGTGCTAGGGCTCCTCGACGAAGCCGATACAGTTGCGATGGACATAGGCGCTGTCAACACTGTAAAGGCGGGTGAGGGGAGGCTGTGGGGGACCAACACCGACTGGCTGGGCTTTGTGGAACCCCTGCTGGAGATGGCGGGGGCTCCTGAGAGGGAGAGGAGCGTCATAGTCGGGGCGGGTGGGGCTGCGAGGGCTGCGGCCTATGCTCTTGTGGAGAGGGGGCTATCCTGCGATATACACGTATATGGCAGGAGCCCTGATAGGCTGAGGGGCTTCAAGGAGCACGCGGAGACCCGGGGGTGGGGAAGGTGCGTTAAGACCCATCTTGTGGAGGAGGGCGTGCTGAGGGATAGGGGGTCCTTGGAGGGTGCGGGTCTCCTGGTCAACGCAACCCCCCTGGGCTCATACGCTTACCCTGGCAGGATGCCTGTGGAGCCCTCCTTGCTACATTCGGGCCTGTTTGTATTTGACATGGTTTACAACCCGGTAGTCACCCCCCTGGTGCGCGCTGCTATGGAGGCGGGGGCGGTGGTCGTGGATGGCCTCTGCATGCTCGTGTGGCAGGCCCGTGAGAACATCAGGATATGGACTGGCCTGGAGGCCGAGGTCCACGCGCTTAGGAGGTACGCTCTGGACTTCCTGGAGGGGGCCCAGGGGTGAGGGTGGGCGAGTGCCTCGAGGCAGAGGGGAGGGCCCATGCGGCCCTCAGCGTTGTGAACGCCATTGGCACGGGCCTGGGGGGAGCGGTTGGACTGAGTCTTGGCATGGAGTGCAGCCTCCACCTATGTAGGGCATCGGAAGGGGAGAGGAGAGCCAGAGTTGTAGCAGGTCCACTTACCTCCCGGGTTCTGGGAAGGCCCTTCAAGGTCTCGGGAAGGGTTGCGGGGGCTGTGGAGCGGGTTATCAGCGTCGTCCTCGAAGTGCTTGATATGGGGGGCGTTTTCCTAGCCCGGGTTGACTGGTTCTCAGAGTTCCCAGCGGAGGCTGGTCTCAAGAGCAGTAGCGCCCTCCTCACCTGCCTGGCGAGGGGCCTATCCAATGCGCTGGACGCGGGCCTGGGGCCCGTGGAGGTGGCGAGGCTTGTGGCGCTTGTTTCGAGGGAGATGGGTCTGAGTATAACGGGGGCTTTCGATGATGCCCTGGCCACGCTCGGCATGGGGGTTGTTGTGACGGACAACCACTCCCTGGAGCTCCTGAAGCGCTTCTCCCCAGGGGGCCTGGATGCCGTTGTGGCCCACGGGGGCGTGGGCAGGCCCATCGAGGGCGTGGACCCGGGGGAGTACCGTCGCCATGCACCGCTCTACCGCGCGGCCCACCGGCTGGCTCTCGCGGGAAGGTGGCTGGAGGCAATGATGTTGAACGGCGTACTGACCTCTATAATCACGGGGGAGGGAGGGGAGCTCATTGAGAGAGCCCTCGAACACGGGGAGGTGAAGGCCGCTGGCATAACGGGGAAGGGCCCGGGGTTCTTCGCGGTGGGCAAGGGCCTCGAGGGTCTGGAGGAGGACCTGCGAAGCCTGGGTATGTGGGTGACCCGAACCGTCCTAGTGTGAGGGGTGGGGCATGGGAGCCAAGCACGGTAGCGTGGTAGTACACCCTGCTAGGGACTGGAGAGGTGGGGTGGTCGATGCCCCTCCTTCTAAGAGCTACACTCACCGGGCGGTGTTTGCCAGCCTCTACGCGGGGGGCGTGACTGTTGTGGAAAACACCCTTATCTCGAGCGACACCCTGGCCACAGTCTCCCTCGCTAGAGCCTTAGGCGCCCGGGTCAAGGTGTCTGGGGACAGGCTCATTGTCGCCTCCCGGGGCCCACGGGTGAGGAGGCCCTGGTGCTACTGCAGGGGCTCGGGTACCACCCTGAGGCTGGGTATGGGGGCCGCCGCGGCGTGTGACAAAGCTGTTGTGCTTTACGGCAATGGGAGCCTTAACAGGAGGCCCGTGGCCCCCCTAAGCAGGGCGCTCAGGCGCCTGGGAGTCGAGGTTGTTGACAGCGGTGGGACGCCTCCTGTGGCGGTGAGGGGCCCTGTGCGTGAGGGTGTGGAAGAGGCTGTTGTTGACGGGGGGGTGAGCAGCCAGTTTGTCTCCAGCCTGCTCCTGCTGGGCGGGTTCCACGGGTTCCGTGTTATGGTGAGGGGGAGGGTGAGGTCGAGGCCCTATGTTGACATGACCCGGCTTGTCATGGCTAGGTTCGGCGTGGAGGTCGCGGTGGAGGAAAGCGGGGAGGGGCTCGTCCTTGTACCCCGTGGCCAATACTCCTCCCCCGGCTCCCTCCGAGTGCCGGGCGACTACTCTTCGGCTGCCTTCCTCCTGGCTGCGGGGGCTCTATTGGGCGGTGTAGAGGTCAGGGGCCTTGACCCGGGTGATGTGCAGGGGGACCGGAGGGTTGTTGACTATCTTGGTAGTATGGGGGCCGTGCTTAGGTTCCAGGGGGATAGAATTATTGTAAGGGGGACGGGGGTGCTGGAGGCCATTGAGGCGGATATGGGGGACACCCCGGACCTGGTACCCGTATTCAGTGTCCTGGCAGCGTTCGCCCGGGGGGTTTCTAGGTTAAGGGGAGTGGGTCACTTGAGGTACAAGGAGAGCGACCGCCTTGAGAACATTGTAGACAACTTGGGTAGGCTCGGGGTGGAGGCCTGGGTTGAGGGAGGCGAGACGCTTGTTATCAGGGGACGGGGGGGTATGGA
>JALTXS010000205.1 GCA_027048265.1 Desulfurococcales archaeon | reverse complement strand
GCCTTGGACCTTCTCTCTAGGAGCTCCCTCAGCCTATCAAAAATCCTCTGAGAACGGGCCCCCTCCTCGATAGCGGTTACAATCCTGTGGAGGGAAGCGGCGTCGGGGTAGTCAACCTCCTCGGGCATGTGGTTCGAGGTCGCCTCTATGAGGAGGGGGAGGCTCCCGGGGGTTATTCCCAGCTTCTTGAGACGGGGCTGTAGGGCTATAGTGTTTTCCTCGCTTAGGAGCCTCTCGAGCCTGCGGAGGCCCACTGTTCGTGCGGCTTTCTGTGCAGTCTCTAGGTTTTCCACCACGAGCTTGTATCCCTCGTATATCACAAGGTCCTCG
Source organism: Desulfurococcales archaeon (assembly GCA_027048265.1). Classification (GTDB taxonomy): domain Archaea; phylum Thermoproteota; class Thermoprotei_A; order Sulfolobales; family Fervidicoccaceae; genus JALTXS01. The sequence continues at coordinate 1,319 of JALTXS010000205.1, read as the reverse complement.
ACAGCCACCTCGAGCAATCGTAGCTCCTCCCTTGGCTTCACGCCTGGTAGGAAGGGCACGAGCTGGGCGGCTGAGTGGGTCTCCTGGCCGTCGAATGTAGCTAGTGCTGCCACAAGCTGGGGTAGGCCCCTCTGCTCGTAGTGGTGGTAGACTATGTCTAGCGCGAGGAGCTTGAGGGCGGGGCTGGGGCGGGGTATGTCTATCCTCCTCCCGGCTACGATGGCTTGGACCCTCTCCCTCAGCAATATGTAGTCCAGTACCCTCAGGGTGAACTCCTTCACCTGCCCCCAGTCCACGCCCATGGAGAGGAGGTCCGAGTAGGCTATCTCATCAACCCTGCCCAGGAGTATCAGGTCGAGGTCATCTGGCTCGTAGGACTCGGCCTCCCTCCTCAGCCTCCTCCAGTCCAGAGTAGTCAGTATCCCAGCGGCTTCGGGCTCATGGATCTCGAAGAACCTCTTCTGCCCCACCATGGCGACACTGTACTCGAGCAGCTCGGTGGATATTGCCTCCAGCCTGCGGAGGAGGACCTTGAGGAACGCTAGCCCGAGCCGCAGGCTTACGCTGCTCTCCCCCTCCTCAGCCTCGTACATGAACCCGTAGGTGTAGTCATCGTACTGGCCGTGAACGGGTATGGGAACGTAAATCACCTTAGAGTCATAGACCACCACGCTCCTTCCACCCAGCCTCGCGAGACGGGGCCTCTCGCTCCTGAGAAGCCACAGGACCCTGTTAGGCACCTTCAAATACCGGCCGAAGCCCCTCTTGGGGGGATAGACCACCGCGTTGACATCGCTGGACACCCTCCCCCGGGCAAGGTCGCTCATGAACCGGGGCTCCTCCCCCCACCTCAGCTTAATGTCACGGTACTCCTCAATGGCCTCCATTATCGCGTCGCTCTCCCTCAGCGCCCCCTCCCGCACCCTCTTCTCATAGACCGCAGTGACCGTTCGGGTCGTCCGCCCCAATCCATGCCTCAGGACAACGGCGTCCTCCATGGGGTCGAAGCAGCCTATCTGGAACTTCTCCACCAGGTCGCACCTGCCGATAGGCTCCAGGGGTAGCAGGCGGTCTCCCGTCTCGAGGAACCTCTTGATGCCATAGGGGGGCCCGTACTCGTAGAAGTTGACCCTCTCCCAAACGTGGGAGAGCCTCTCAACATCGACCTCCCCGCCCCTCAGCACCCCCGTGGACCTGAGGGCCTCCTTCTCGAGCTCGCCCAGCTCGCCCCGGTACCAGGGGGACTTCAGCTTGGCCAGGCCCGTGAACAGGTGGAGGTAGTGGTTCCTCGGGTTAACGATGGTCTTCTCCAGGGGGAG
>JALTXS010000204.1 GCA_027048265.1 Desulfurococcales archaeon | reverse complement strand
TTCATCGTGACCACTATCTTGGTCTTGACGGCCTGTGGTAGAATGTACCGGGCGTCCTCGGGCGGTATCCCCATCTCCACGAGCTTGTTGTAGGCCTCCTCCGCCCTCCTGAGGGCCTCCATGTAGGTCTCCAGGGCCTTCTCCCTCCGGCCTATACGTGGGGGCACCACGGGCTCCAGCATGCCCTTGGGTATCCTCTTGTACCTCTGGCTGTACTGGCTATAGCTGGCGAGCCTATGTCTCACAAGCTGGTGGGTGAGAACCCGGGACACGTCCTCCACATAGAAGGTGTAGACACAGTGCTCCCAAGGGGAGAGGTGTCCCCGCCTGAGGGTCTCCCTTATCCAGGTCTCCACCTCCTCCTCGCCCATGGATTCCCAGCTTTCCTCAAAGGGCTTCTTGGACAGGGTCTGCTTACTCGCCACTGCAACCAACCGCTCGCACTCCCCCGTGAAAGCAACCAGCTTAACCCTCAAGATGCATCACTCTAAGCCACCTTGTCAGGCATTATTTTATAACAATAGTGTTAAGTGGGGTAGGTCGTGCTTATGTTCATTGAATTCCCTCAGGAAGGAATTGAGCAAGGATATCGGAACCACTGTGACGCCATGGAAAACGCCCTTAATCTTGCTTGACAGGGTAACTATTATAGGGAACACATATACGTTGGTAACGCCTGTCTTGCTTAAAAGACTCCCCCTCACCATTGTTTGAAACCTCGAGGAACCAGACAGCACCTTTGCCCGGTCCACGTGTCTCATAGCTGCATCTTTTAGCTTGGATGGAACAGTGCTTGAGGGGGACCAGTGTTTGCAGTCAACCACGATTGCCTCACCGGATCTATAGCCTATAACGTCGACCTGAACCCGCCTTGGCTTGTATAGTCTCAGGTCGCGGACCACGTTGAAACCGTTTGCTTCCAACAATCTCGCGGTATGTTCTTCAAAAACCCTCCAGTCCAGGAACCTCGAGAGCCTAGAGGGGTCTACACCCCTCTCGACCAGAGAGAGAACCAGCTCAAGCCTGTCCCGTACAATTACATCCCCTTCCACGGAGGGGCTCTCTACACCCCTGAGGCTCAAGAGCACTCTCAATACAAGTTGCCGGGACACGCCTAGTGAAAGGGCCAGGTCACGGATACTCGCCCTACCTTTTTTAAGAAGCGTCTCACCCATTTCTCCCAGGGGTATCAACTCAGGGCACCTGGAAAGAAATATACGTGTTTTTATGAAGATTGTCAGGCAGACCCAAAATTTAAGCATTGGCAGGTGTCGAGATTGGAGCGCATAGCTATAATTGAGGCCCATTCGGGTAAGATTGTAAGGGAAGAGAAGCTTATGGGAGACCTTGAGGAGACGGTAAAAAAAGTCGCAACCCAGCTCCTAGAGGAAAAGTGGATGCCCAGCTTCAGCGACTTCATGGTGCTCAGGGACGTGAACGATATTAGGCTGAGCCTTCCCCTGAGCAAGGAGGAAGTTGATTTCTACAAGAAATACGAGCTTAAGAGAATAGACTCTAACACCGCGCAGGCCATGCTCCCCCTCTTCCTAATAGTGTACGAGAGCCTCAAGATAAGCGAGGAGGATTACCATAACAGAGGGATAGCAGCCGTCAGCGTCTACTACAGGGAGGATGAACTGGAACAAATTCGGGAAATGCTAACTGAAGTGACCAAGAAACCCTCATTAGAGGAGCTGGAGAGTAAGATGAAAGCTGCCAGCGAGCTGCTCGAAGAGGATGAAGAAGAGGTCAGCGAAAAGCCCAGGAGAGGTAGGAGGAAGAGAAAATAACACAATCAAGCGCTTATTCGGGAGAAATCGCTTTTCACAATCTTAAAGTAAGGCCATCGAATGAAACCAGGTACTCACCCTCGGGGTACCCGTCCCTAAAGCTATATTCGCTTATATGGTATAGGACTCTATACCTAGACTTCTCCAACACCCTCAGAGCCTGTGAGGGTGTGGAGTGGAAGCCCCTCTCCTCGGCCTCAGTGGCCATTCCCTCGGGAATAGTCGCTTCGTGGAGCCCAACCTCGCACTCGGCCAACTCTTTTAGGTAGTCCAGGTAAACGGTATCCGAAGAGTAGAAGAGAATACATCTGCCTCTCCTGTCGAACACCCTGACCCCTAAGGTAGGTAGACTGTGTCTCACGGGGAATGTCTCTACACGGAATCCCGCGGCTTCAAAGTTGTGAATCCTGCCATTGGGCACTCCCTCGACGCGAAGGGTCAGCTTCCTGGGCTTGAATGCCTCTAGCATCGGCTTAGCGGTTGAGAGGCTGTGCTCTCCAAGGAATATGAGGGGGCTCTCGGTAACGCCCAGCGCATCTATCTCGAAAAGTAGACCGGGGAGCCCCATAATGTGGTCGGCATGAATGTGGGTTATAATTACTGCATCAATGGCCTTGGGGTCCACTGCTTCCTCGTAAAGCCTCCTCTGAAGGGGCTGGCCAGCGTCAATGAGTAGTCCCCTCCCCCTATCATCACGTATCAATACCATGGACTGACTCCTGCGTCCAGCGAGGACGCCGGAACCAGAGCCGAGAAGCTTCACTTCGACCATGCTAGTCACCTCCACCTATTTATTAGGCATGCCTCCTAAATTCTATTAGTAAACAATTCCCCGCAGCGGTGCAGGCCATGTCTTTACTAAAGCTCAGGGAACCGCTAGAGCTGACAATGTACAGGGTGCTTCCCGAGGACATCAGTGACTTCATATCCGTATACATAATACACCATGGTGACTCGTCCTGTAGCATAGTTGATACTGGGCCTCAGGTATCCGTATCACGCTTGACCAGTCTGGTCACCAGGCTAGAGTGTAAGGTGGATAACCTGCTCCTAACACATATTCACCTAGATCACGGAGGAGGGGCTGGCGGGTTTGTCAAGGAATATGGGGACGCAAGAGTGCTGGTGCACCCAAGGGGCAATAAACATCTCGCCAATCCAACGAAGCTTTGGCAGGCTTCCCTCCAGGCACTGGGTCCCGTGGCAGAGTTCTACCAAGAACCCCTGCCCGTGCCCGAGACGCTACTCCACTCACCGGGAGACGGTGAAAGACTAAACTTGGATGGAATAGAGGTAATTGTAGTCCATACACCAGGTCACGCAAGCCATCACATGTCGTTCTGGCTTCCCAGCGAAAAGATACTTTTCTCAGGGGACTCGGCGGGAATGTATCTCGAGCGCCAGGGGAAGTTCGTACCCTCTACACCGCCACCCTTTCACTTCGGCCAATACATTGACTCGCTGGATAAGCAGGCAAAGCTCGCTCCAAGTTACATAGCTTTCCCTCATAACACTATTATTGAGGCGGGTGACTTTCTGAAGAGACACCGAGACCAGATCATAGCCTGGGTTGAGGCCGCAGAAGAGGTCTTGGAGAAATCTAATAACTATAGTGACGAAGAAAAGGTTAACCTAGTCACAGATGCTCTCAAGTCTGCCGATGACCAGGCAAATGCTCTTCTCTCTGACAGCGACACGCTTGTTAGAGCAATAATGCATAGTAGCATACAGGGGCTCATAGACTATGTTGTCAGGATAAAACCAAGGGAGGAGCAGAGATGACGGGGCCTAATACTAGGATGTTCCTTTTCATAGTGAGAAAGGTTGTGACGGATCCCCGTTATTTCCACGAGTCAGGCTATAGGTGTCCCTACTGCGGCTATAGGGGGAGGCAGAACACGCCTCTGAGTGCATACAAGGTCGCGATACACGTCTATAGGGAACATTCCGCGGAGCTCAGGGAGGAGATACTGTGGGAGATGGACTTGGCCTGACCACGTTACCTAAGGGCCCTGAGTATCTGGAAGTCTATGCCAGAAGTCGATACAGTATATTCGATGTTGAGAGGAGGCTTCACATACATCTTGGCTTTTAATATGTGCAGTTTACCTCCGCTAATCATAGGCTCCTCCTCCAGCTTAAATACGTTGTCGGCCGCGTATAGTATCCTCTTCCCCCTAGCGGTTTTCCCAATACCCTCGTCAACGAATAATGTGAGTAGGAACCTCCTGGTAACATTGTTTCTTACCTTCGTGACGAAGCCGCTTATCGCGTCCAGCCATTTGTCGTCCACAGTCGATGATGGGTCTCCCAAGTAGATGTATATGAAATCATTGTTCCTGTAGTGGAGCTCGAACCTCCTGATAACCTCCTCCATCGATTCACAGTACCTGTAATGTATCAATGGTTCTTCTAATAGGTCAAGAAATGACCTAACCAGCGGTGTTTTTACACTAGACGTTCTCAGGATAGTGTCGAAGTCCTCCCAATGGCTGAGCACGAGTATGTCAGTCTTGTCTACAGCGAGCCTCTCCCGTACAAGGTAGAGGAATATACTTTCTGCAAACGAGTAGGGTGTGACCAGGTATACGGATACACTAGTAGGGGGAAATATGAAGCCCGACTCAGCGAGCACTCTAATCTCAGGCTTAATAGGAGTAGCCTCAGCCATGCTCAGAGCCTATCACCTCTCTGTCCGACTTCGGCTTGAAGTGCCTGCAGGCCTCAGTATGGCTCGTCACTGGAGCCCACATCTTCTTGCAGTATGATGCTGTCTCGTCGAAATAGGCACAGTCTCCACACGTGTAGATTGTTTTTTTGCCCTTCCTTAATCTAAAGGATATCCTCACCAAAACGCCATCCACCGTGTCAATCCTAGCGAGGAGCCGGGTGTTTTAATACTTAATTCACATAAACCAACATATATAAAACAAGCCGCCTCTGGGGTGTTCGAAGGACTCGTTATTTCAATGACGGGGGATACCCCATATCTTGGAGAGGAGTCCCAGGATGGTCGCAATTCAGGGGAGAGACCTGGCACTAATAATAACAGGGGCCGCCCTGCTGGTTCTATTACTGCTAGCCCCAACTGAAGCCCAGTCATCGGGAGATGAGATCAGCATAACGTTGCCTAATAGAGCGTTCGATCCTTGCCAAGTCACCATAAACTCAACATCGTCAAGCATAGTATACGATATGGTGACCAACACGGGCAAGAACATAGCTAGGATAACTATATACGCCATTCGTGAGGGTGAAATAATGGTAGTAATGGCTCGGAACATTGATGTCAAGTTCAATGTAGCCTATAATCAAGGTAGTGTCCCCGTCTCCTGCATTGTAGGACCAATTGAGGGAGGCTACTATGAGGCCAGACTGGCACCTCTGACGCCACCCTATGAGGTGAGTGTAGTATCGGGTAGCGAGGTTTTCAAAATAGTTCGCATGCTTGGCGCAGAGCCTCTCCGGCCTCTGCGGGCGGGTGAGTCGCCTGTCTTTCAGATAAGTAAAGAAGAGTCGGAGGAAGGCGAAGATTATGAGTATGGTGAGACTGTTGAAAAAGTGGGTGCGCCTACAATTGAGCGTCAGGCGAAAGAAGTGACGCGGACATTGACAGAAACCATCAAACAACCAGAGGAGAACGGGGAAGGTAAAGAAGGAGAGGATGAGATACTTATAAGCTATCGTCAAATAACACCGCTCGTCATAGGATTTGCAACGTTCGTCATCGCGTACTCCCTCACCCGTAGGATAGTATACTAGTACAAGTCCCCAGGGGCCTCATAGCTGAAAGATTAGCCTGGGAGACAGTGGGATGAAAGGCGCTAAAAAGGCCAATTCCAGGGACGGCAGAGACCCGAGGGACGTGATAGAGGGGCTAGGTGGAACCGCTCTTAGAGTCTACCTAGTACTGGTCAAGGTAGGCAGGCCAGTTGGTGTAAGGGAGCTTCAGAGAATGATGGGGTTCAAAAGCCCCAGTACTGCCAAACATCACTTGGACAGGCTTGCCGACATGGGCCTAGTAGTGAAGGACAGAGAAGGTAACTATAAGGCGGTCTACGAGGGAGAGCTTCTCCCTCTTATATATACAAGATTAATGGGGAGGCTCATACCAACTCTCGCCCCACTGGGCCTCTTCGGTATAGTGGTCGTGGTAACCGAGCTCATGTTATTTGGGCTGAGGTCCCCCTCTCTAACGCTTGCCCTCACGGCCCTTTCTCTGGCTTTGATATATCTATCAATTAGAACACGTAGATGGATTGAGAAGATGACGAAGACCGAAACAAGTTGAATGAGAGGACGAAATTGAGCAGTGAAAGGCCCCCACGGCTGGATATTTTGCCATTAAGGCTTAAGGGGGCGCGCATCAGGGATAGGGATGAGTATAGAGCTCTAAGGATGCTACTAGATGAGGGTGCGATAGCATGCTTCGTGAAACCTAGGTTGGTCGGAAGGTTCTTCTCTATACATATTTATCCCCATAACAGGAAAATTGAGGCACCCCTCACACGGTATTGGTTTTTGAAGTCCAGCACTATATTCCCAAGCCCCATGCAGTTCTACATAACGGTATCTGGCCAGGTAAACCAGGCATCCGACAAGCAGGTACAGGTGGAGGTCTTACCCGAACTGGGATTCACTACCGCTGGTGACTATTTAGCTCAATTGACACGCAGCGAGTTCATTCTCTTGAAGGGGTTCCTCCAGGACCCCCTTGCAACTATATCGGATGTTGCTGGCAGTACTGGGCTTAAGTATGACTATGCCAGGCGCCTTGTCCTGGATATGAGGAGGAAGCTGAAGGACATGGTATTCTGCTCCTTGAGGAGAGCAAGTTACCACGGAATTGTGCAGGGAGTTGCTTTAATGACGGATAAACGTGTCAATATATTACGTAAATTTATTCCAAGTAGTGTTAATTTTGTTCAAATAGCAGAATTTGTAATACGCGGTCTCAAGGTAACTATTGGTTTTGTAATCATAAGTGCAGATAGTATTGACTTGATTCGTAGAGAGACTGGACAATTGTTCGACACCAGCGTCTCAATAAGTTATCACCTGAACTTAGACCCTCTCGTAGAATTATCTAATATGCTCCCACTTTCCCACAGAAAGTACACATTATAAAAAGATCATCGATTTGGGCCAAAAACAGGGATTATACCAGCCCCTTCTATATAGTAAGAGAGAATCTAACACAGTTCACCTGCTGGAAGGAATACCTGAGTGAGTGAGTATGTCGTCCGACAAGGATGCGTATAGGGCGGGCGTTAAGAAGTATTACCATGGCTCACTAGAGTTCAAAATGCTGAGTGTACTTGATGAGCTAATTGGTCTCCTGATGGAGGGCAAGGAATCAGTAGACGTTGTTTCAAAGATATTCGAAGTTGCAATGGTTACAATGTCGAGGATAAGTGGAGGAAATGTCGTCACTTATGATGAAGACCCTCAGCTTGTTAAGCTCTATGTGCTGTTTAGGAAGCTTGTGAGGAAGGGCGTATTTGACATAAGGACTCTCAGTTACTTCATATGGGTGTCTAGGGAGCTAAAGAAGACCTGAGCAAGGTGAATACTAGTTCTACCAGCTCCTAAGAACTATTAGGGTGTTAGTAGAGGCCACTCCGTTGGTTCTTCTCATGCTGTCTATTAGCTTATTTATGGAAGCAACGTCATAGGTGCGGGCCACAACGACTATGTCATAGTCTCCTGTAACCTCGTATACACTCTCAGCCATACTATTCTTCGCTATCTCCGACGCAACCGTGGGTACATCGTAGCCGGGGAGGATCTTTATGAGTACTATTGCCTGTATTGTTGTCTTGACCTCATACTCTATGGTAAACTTCTTTATAACGCCCGACTCCACCAGCCTACTTATCCTCTTCTTAACAGCGGTCTTGCTTATCCCGAGCCTCTGGGCTATCTCGCTGTAGGGTGTCCTCGCGTTACGTTTAAGCATATCGAGTATTATGAGGTCCTTCTCGTCGAGCGTAACCTGGGGTGAGCCCTTCACGGCCTTATCACGCTCCCTTCGCCCTTTTTTGCCTTGGAGAGGGGATCATCCACGGTCCCGTTGCATATTATAGCCTTCCCTACACCTTTCCGCACAGCCTCAGCCGCGAGGAGTATTTTACGGTTCATCCCAAAGCCTACCCTGTTTGCAACATTCACCGCTTCATCAACCCTAATGTCCCCGATAACATTGCCGTCGATAACTACTCCATCGACATCGCTCAGAAGAACAAGTAGATCCGCCTTAACAGCCTCTGCAACACGTGCAGCCATCTGGTCACCATCTACATTGAGAGGAGCCTCATCCCCGTTAGCTAGAGACGCGAGAACTGGCATTATTCCCTCTTCAAGCATCCTGGACAAGAGCTGCCCCTTAACTTCAACTATCTTACCAGTGTACCCACCGGGCATGACCCTCTTCCTGCCTCTCTCGTCAACTACTATTATCCTTTTCTTCCTCTCTGCCCTGACCAGGTCCAA
>JALTXS010000203.1 GCA_027048265.1 Desulfurococcales archaeon | reverse complement strand
TTCTTTTTTAATTACCTGCACCTAATTCTATAAGGGCGATGAAGAAAGTCATGCCAGAGCGAGGCAATGCTGCTTGCACCCATCATTTATTCCTCCTTGCTTCTCATGGTCTGCATCATTGGAGGCCGATGAGCGGCATACTCCGGGGTAGCTGAGCCTCTATATACGAATCCGTTCGCCGTAGGATAGAATGTTTTTAACGCGTTCTTAGAGAGCACCGAACCTCTTCGCCCAATCTTCGAGGCGTTTAATCATCAAAATGTCTACGCTAGGCCTTCTCACCTTTAGCACTTCCATGAAATCATTCATAGTTATGGGCCTGGGATCGCCCCTGCCCCCCATTTTCTCGAAGAACTCCCTAATGACCCTATTCTGTACTTCTACGGCGACATCGCGTATATCACTACCTGAGTAACCCTCTGTTAGCTCTGCAAGCTTCTCTAGATTCACATCGTCTGATAGCTTAAGACTTTTAGTGTACAGCCTGAAAAGCTGGAGGCGTGCTTCCTTGTTTGGCAGGGGTATGTATATTCTCTTGTTGAACCTCCTCACAAACGCGTCGTCGAGTTTCCAGGGCTTGTTCGTAGCTCCTATTACGTAGATGTGGTGTTTACTGTCCTTGTCTAGAAGCCCATCCATTTCTTTTAGAAACTGGTTTCTAACCCTAACCTCTCCGCCAACCTCGCTGCTATACACGCCGAGCAGGGCGTCCAGCTCGTCTATGAATATGATAACGGGTTTTCCCTCACGGTTCTTATCCCTCGCGACTTTGAAGAGCCTTGCAACCTTCTTCTCCGCCTCTCCAAGCCACTTTGACATAATGTTGCTAGCGTCCACCTCGAAATAGATAGCGTCCACCTCATTTGCAACAGCTGCTGCCAGCATGGTCTTGCCACATCCTGGGGGTCCGAAGAGTAGTATGCCCCTAGGCCATCCTAGTGGAAAGAGATCGGGACGCTTTATGGGGTATATTATGGCTTCTCTTATAGCCTTCTTTGCGTGTTCCAAATCTGCAATATCTTCGAACCTTATGGAGGGCTTCTTGGTCAGTAACATGTCATCTAGATCGCTATCACTCTCACTACTGCCTCTCTTGGCAAAAGCTATTGGCTCTGTGCTCTTTTCTTCAAGTTGCTTTATTCTTTTAAGATAGTTCTTAACCATATCCCTGTAAATAGGGACAACAGGGGAATCGGGATATAGTTTTATAATCTTATTAAGCATTTCAACAGCTTTTTTGTAATTCTTGATAGCAGTCTCGTAGTCTCCCTCCTTGTCAGCTACAACGGCGGCTTTGGCATAGCGCGTTGCCATTTCTTTTAGATGGGGGAATGCCATATTTTCCACCTTTACAGAGTGTAACGCAGTAGTGTAGTTGATTATTAAATGCGGTAAAGCATAGTGGATTTTCTGACACCAGCGTTTCCAGTATCCCGAGGAGACATATTATGTGCTGAAAAGGTTTTAAACCAGAGAGCGGAATACTTCCGGCGATTATCATTAAGCAATCTCTCCGGGTTAAATCTCTAGACAGAATAGTGACTTTTAGCAAAATGGCGTCATCTGGAGTATTCCAAGGAGTTATCTGAGTGATTCTAACAAAGCATGGTTGTAAAACCGTGTGACATAGCAGGAGCAGGTACAAACAGATAGCAGATAAACACTCTATAAAATAGTCTATGAGATAGTACTAGAGAGCAAAACCGAGGCCGAAGCCCCTGTATCAGTCAAAAAACATTTTCTCTATAAAATAATGTGATACATTGGGGCTGGGGGCTATGCTGAGCCTAAATCCCCGTCACTTTCCAGTATTTCATCTCCTAGCGACCCTTATCTTTCCTTTCCTCACTAGGCTCTGAAGGGCATCAAATACCCTGTCCTTGCTTACACCATACTTTCTCGCAAACTCGTCTACATTGAACCTTCCACGATTAAGCTTTATTTCATCTAGGACCAGCTCCTCAAGTCTTGCCATAGACATGCGAGATGCAGGTAGTTTTATCTCCTCAGCAATGTCATCCTCAGTCTCATTAGCCTTATCCTTACTCCTAGCAGACTCCACCACAACGTCAACCGGCCTAGCAGCGGGTTTCCTATTAACTGTTTTAGCAGGTTTTGATGCTAAAGTCGTGTTAGCTAGAGGCGTCTTCACCGACTGCCTGCTCCTAATGCTTATTACTCTCATTGGCTCCGGGATCTTTCTATCAACACTCTCCGAGGCAGCTTCCCACGCCTCCTTCAGTATTTTCTCGACGTCTTCACCCTCAGTTGGAGCAAGGTTCCCTGTGGGCAGAGACTCTATGCCAGCCTTTGTCTGGAAGGCCAGCTCGGATATGTTCCTATGGACTTCGTCTAAGGCATGGCCAATGCTTGGGAATATTGGTGATATCTCCTGCTTTACGCCCCGAATAACCTGCATTACTGGAACTATTGCGTCATGGAAGTCCTTAACATCCCTAACAGTCTCTAGTCTCTGTACCACTTTTTCGAGTGAGACCTTGGTGAACCCAATTGCTCTTAGTATTGCCTTTATTTCTCTTATCTCCTCAGCGAAGGTCCTAGCCATGTTAAGAAGGGTCTTCTTCTCATCCTCGCTTATGTTTTGCTGTGATGCCTTCCTGTACTGCTCTACTGTTCTCTGGAAGAGCTCCTCGGCACGCTTTTGCATCTTGAAGGATATTTGTTCTAGCTTGTCCTGCTGGTCTCGTATCATGATTATAATTGTCTGCATCTTCTCCTTCCAATCAGGCTCAGCGGGCTTTCCCGAGAATATGCTCTTAAACCACCCGAGGAAGCCCCCGCCCCGTTCCCTACCCATGGTCAGCGTCAAGGCTACTCACCCCAGGGTTTTTTACTATTACATTACTAGGCTACCTAGATGGGTGTATAGAGAAGCCCGAGGAGGTTCGTTGTTGCGTATTTCTCCTTACCTCCATCGGGCCTCGGAGATTAGGGGGGTGTAGAGGCCTAATCAACCAGCCTCGCCCGAGATTGCAATGCCTAATCAATTTCAATTGTCATAGCGGAATGACTTGTAGTCCCTCAGTATAAATATTGACTGGATTAAGGAGGTTGCCGCTTAAAGCCTTCAGTGCTGACCTTCAACTGTTATTGTTATATGGTAGCTTAGGCATTGGACTCCGCGCTTCCCTGTAGAACCTCTACAAATAGCTGCGTCTCCTCCTGCCCTTCTTCAACATGTTGCGCATGCTTGGGCTGTATAGCATAGTCTATCTCGACGTCAGAGGTTTCCAGCTTCTGTATTGTCTCGATTATTTTCTTGGCCTCATTCTTCTCCTCCAGGTCACGGTCCCTACCCTGCCTAAGCGCCTCTGCAGCTGTCTTATAACCTCTTTCCCTTATCTCGCCTGCTATGTAACTCATTTTGAGGGCTGTGAGCGCCTTTTCGATCTGGACAATTTGGTCCTCAAGCTCGTTTATCCTGTTCTTAATAACAGTCTTTGTCCTACGGGCCTCTTCCTTGAGGGTATCGAGGTCTCTCTTCACTTTGGCCTTGAACTCCTCATATGCATGCTTGGGTATCTCGCCCTTTGCATAGAGGTCTTCGAGCGCCTTAGCTCTCCGTCTCGCTCTCTCAAGCCTGTCTATTACCCTTAGTGCGAGGTACTTCCATTCTGGGAGGAGTACTAATTCTCCATTGTGTATAGTTATCCTGCTAGCCTCAACAGTCTTAAACACGCTGTCGCCGAACAGTATCTCTACAGCGTTAACGGTGCCGTCGACATCGCTGTATATGCTAGCCAGTGTCCCCAGAGACCTGTTGTAGGGGTCCTTGACCTTCTGGCCTATATACTTGTCCAGTATGTCCACTGTGTACACTACCATTATGTCATCACCCCTTGTGCTCTCTATAGTAGAAATATTGTTACGAAAAGTTTAAAAAACGGGAGACGAAGTCTTCCTAAGATCAATAGAATTGTAACCAGACGAATATATTAATGTGCCCAATTGTAACATTATTATAATAAAAGCTAGCACGAGTAGCCGAAATAAGAGAAATTACTAACAGAAATACCCTTGCCCTCACAAGTGCAGACATATTCCTTTGCAAACCTTTTAGCTATAGATAACTTAGCTCTAGAAAAAACATCACTTGGAAAACCAATCTTGTTGGGTACGGGTTGTATATCGAAATCCATTCCAATCAAGAAAAGCCTTTCTCTAGACAGAAGGCAACCAATACCTATAGCCCTATCCCCGTCTGTAAAACCTCTCAAACTTATGGCAAAACGCCCAGCCTCCCTTAGTTGACTAGTGAGTACAATCTTCCCATCCCCGCCCGTCAGACTAAGGAAACTTCTAACAGTATCAATGTTATCACCATGTACGTGAAGCGCCACATAGGTACCTTTCTTAAGCATTGAGGCGAGTTCAGTGATCCCTACTCCGTCAAGGTCTGTCACAATGACGTCCGGCTCAAGACCAAGCATTCTAGCGTTCCTAAGCCCGCTATCAGCGATAATTACAAGGAGGTCTTCATATTCGTATTCGTTTGCTTTGTCCATAATACTATGTTTGATAGAATGGGCATATCTTAGCGCGGAAGGGCCAGGACCCACAATTGCTACTGCACGAGGTCTATCCCCACCAAACTTACTATCGAGTAGGTCTTGGAAGTTTTTTGCGAGCTTCTGCTCATTGCTGATAAGCACCTGTTCAATGATATGGGGAGCCGCCTTGTCCCTAAGAGGGTCTAGCTTCAAAGTGGTAATTATCTCTAAGTAACTAGGCAGCGTCACTGCTTCTCCTCCTTTCTCTCATAATTTCATATTTTCTAGAAGGTGTTAGAGTTGAGGGGTGATTGGCTCTTACATAATCCAGCCTTGTTACCGATGTGTTTCTAGGAGACTGTTTTAACTCTTCGGGGTTCTCGTAAGCTTTCTCGATCGCTTCTCTCAAAGACTCTGCATAGTACTTAACATTTTCCAGTGTCTCTGTTTCTGTAAATTCTATCATGAGAGCCTCCTCTACAATAAGCGGGAAATATACAGTAGGAGCATGGACCCCCTTGTCTAATAGGTATTTTGCAACATCCTCAGCACTAACCCCCGTCTCACTAACGAGCCCTTTCAGGCTGATTACGACTTCGTGAAAACGGGGTGTTTCAGGAGAGAATGGAATTGATACACCTTTTAGCCCCTTTATCTTCTTTATAAAATAGTTAGTCGCGAGTATTGAGTTAAGACCGACATCTGCTATGCCCTGTTTACCATAGCTCAGTATAAATGTATATGCATATACCATTTGGGGGAAGTTGGCGTAGAAAGACTGCATGTCCCCCACACTCCTATCCCGCCTTGTCAGGATGAATTCACCTCGGCTTTCCTCAACAATGTAACCAGGCAGGTATCTTGAGAGCTCACCCTTCGCACATACAACGCCTGCTCCAGGCCCCCCTGAACCATGTGGCGCGGAGAACGTTTTGTGTATGTTAAGGTGAACAATGTCAAAGCCCATATCACCTGGTCGCGCCAAGCCTAGGATACCGTTGAGATTGGCTCCATCGTAGTAGAGTAGACCTCCCGCATCGTGAACCAGTTTAGTAATTTCTAGAACCTTATGCTCGAACAAGCCTAGGGTGTTAGGATTGGTCATCATCATGCCTGCAACACTCTCGTCAAGAACGGCCTTAAGCGACCCTATATCAACAGTACCGTCAGGACCTGTGGGTATTCTTACGACCTTGAAGCGCCCCATAGCTGCGCTTGCGGGGTTTGTCCCGTGAGCACTATCTGGTACAAGTATGTATTCTCTCTCCTCACCCCTGTCCTTATGGTATTCCTTTATCATGAGAATACCAGCAAGCTCACCTGAGGCGCCAGCAGGTGGCTGGAGGCTACACTCGTCCATCCCAGTTATCGACTTAAACCACTCTTGCAGTTCGTAGAGCATACTGAGCAAACCTTGCTCTACACCCAATTCTATAGACGATGGATGCACACCTGCAAGGCCACTGCGTGTGATGACCCTCCATGCTATGCGGGGATTGTATTTCATAGTGCACGAGCCCAAAGGCACGGGACCCTCATCGACGCCATACGCCTCTTGAGAAAGCCGGGTGAAATGCCTAACTACCTCTACTTCACTGTTCTGTGGTAGCCCGAGCTCGTCAGGTGGCCTATACTTGTCTCCAAGGATTTGCATAAGCGAAGCCTCACGTTCGAGGACTTCGTTATCTTCAACCGTTAGGAACCCGACTCTTTGCACCCCTGTCTCGTTCAGGTCGAAAATCTCAGGCTCGTCCCAGCTTGTTTGTCTAAACTCTGTTCTTTTGCCAAACTTCATGAGGATCTCCTCCGGGTTATTGAAGATATACCTTCAGCAAGAAATTGAGCGAATTTCACCAGGTCGTCCTTACTGTGAACCTCGGTTGCGCATGAGAGCAGGGCGTCATCCTTCTCGATACTGAAGGGAATGATGCCGTGAACGTCATGCATGTGTCTGAATAACATTAGGAGGGATGCCCTATCTTGCACGGTATTTATACTATACATGACATTCTTAAATGCAGGCTTCTTAGTCCTTATGTCCAACCCCTTTATCCTCCCTAGTTCTTCCATAAGAATGCTCGTGTTAACGAGCACACGCCAAGCCACACTACGTATCCCCTCTCTTCCCATCAGGCTAAGACTTATGGCAGCTCCAATCGCGTTTAGGGCTGTATTGGTAGTAATATTGGAGGTCGCCTTCTCACGTCTTATATGTTGTTCTCTTGTCTGGAGGATTAACGTGTAGGCTCTTCTACCGTTTCTGTCTAATGTCTTGCCAACCAGCCTTCCTGGAAGGTTTCTTATTAGCCGTTTATCGTCCCTTACTCCAAGTATACCTAGAAGAGGGCCTCCCCCATTCATAGGGAGTCCAAGGGACTGTCCCTCCCCAACAACTATATCGGCACCTTCTATACCCGGCGGTTTTGTGACACTTGCAAGGAGGGGATCTGTGAACGATATCGCTAATGCTCCAATTGAGTGGGCTTTATCATAGAGTTCCTTGGTCTTGCTGTTTATTGTACCGTTGCTCAGGGGGTTCTCAACTACTAGTGCGGTTACTTCATCGTCTCGTTCATCATCAATACTATCGGGGTCTAGGGGGTCGTAGTGCTTGATGCTGAATTCGAAGGCCTTAGAGTATGTCTTAAGCACGTTCTCTATCCTGGAATTCATGTATTGTGGAAGAAGGACTATTTTACCTCTATTAACTCTTAAAGCAATGCCTATTGCCTCTGCCAGAGCAGTTGCTCCATCGTACATCCCCGAGTTAATGACCTCTACTTCATATAGTTCAGCCAGAAGGCTCTGGTATTCATAAAGAGTCTGCAGGATCCCCTGGCTTATTTCAGGTTGGTAGGGCGTATAAGAGGTCAGGTACTCCCCCCGGGAGATAAGGTATTCCACAACAGGGTGCACATAGTGTGGACAGACTATCCCTCCCGCGAACACTCGTTCATAAGCACGTGTCTTACCTAGAACACTCATCAGATGTCGTTCTAGAGACCACGGCTCATTTATTCTATCAGGGAGGCTCTCATAACCCTCCATAGCTTTTTCCACGAGCTTCCTTGGAATAATATTCATTAGACTTTTTACAAGTGTATGTGAGAACTCCTTCTCACGTTCCCAATTAAGTGCATTAGGTAACCATGGATGAAGGGTTTTCCCCACCAATTCGAGTATACACCACTCCTCCTTGTACCAACTATTTATGAATTTTTATGGAGCCAGGCTGTAGGTAACCCAGGTCTGGTGACACTACTAGGGTATCTTATTTTTCTCATAAGATAAAAATCGTGGCAACGAGACTTATTTTCTGGATACCTTGTTACAGATTTACGAGACGCTAAGGTCCTTATTACCAAGATGTGTCAATGGAGGCGATTATATGTCTAAAATAGGGCGGAAGGACCTGGCAGTAATCGCTGTAGTTATGCTGATAGTAGTGTCTGTTAATCCACTGCTCAAGATAGCCAGTGGTACGGATACTCCGCTAGCGGTTGTTAGGGGTATAAGCATGCTGCCCTTACTACGTGAGGGTGATGTCGTTATACTTGAGAAAAAGCCAATTGAAGAGATAAGTGTTGGTAACATTATTGTCTACAGGAGTGTCAAAGGACACCTAATAATACACAGGGTGGTAGAGATAAAGGAGATTGACGGGGTCACGTACTTTGTTACCAAAGGCGACAATAACCCCCGGGACGACAGCTACCTCTACGAGTACCCACGTGGTAGGGGGGTAACATATGACAGGGTTGTTGGCGTAGTAT
>JALTXS010000202.1 GCA_027048265.1 Desulfurococcales archaeon | reverse complement strand
GTGTGCCGCAACCTTAAGTATGGGTTATACCGTCTAGGCACGGGTGGAGTCTTAGATGGAGCTTGGTATTCACTACGCCATTATTCTACCATGGGTTAGCATCATACTAGTGTCGCTAGGTCTTGTATTGTCATACACGGGCAAGGATCGTTATCTAAAACTGTTCTGGCAGGCCTCTCTGAAGACTATTATATTGGGATGGATTGTGTACATGGTGCCCTTCGTCCTGCTGGACTACAGGCTCGCTGAGGTCGCCCGTAACTCTAGCAACGACCTGGATCTTTACTTTAGACTTGCAACGAGCTGGGCGGGGGGTGGGGCGAGCCTCTATTTCTTCGCAACTCTCCTGTCACTTGGACTCCTACTTGCAGTAGGAAGGAGGGAGCCTCCAAAAAACCTAGCCATAGGGGGCTTCTTCCTACTCTTTATCAGCCTGGTGGCGGCCCTGCTCAATGGCGCCTTTGACGTAGTGGAGGGGGTAGGTGGGCTCGACCTTAACCCCCTCTTGAAGAACTATTGGATAGTACCCCACCCTACGACTACCTTCAGCGGCTACGCGCTAGTGACTGCGGGCGCGTTGGGAACCCTTGCGGGTCTCGGCTCCAGGCCTATGGCAGTAATGCTGGCTGGCTGGGTCCTGCTTTCATTGGGTATAGTGTTTGGAGCCTATTGGAGCTATGAGACCTTTGGATGGGGAGGATATTGGGGATGGGACCCGGTCGAGGTATCCCAGCTCACAGTCTGGCTTGCCGCTACAGCAATGCTTCACATGGTAGGCCCTCTCTCCTCCCTTAGAAAACCGCTAGCGGCGCTTGTGATCAGCACTGTTCCCCTCGCACTCTTCGTCACAAGGAGTGGTATGAGCCCCCTTCACAGCTTCGCTGCAGCCAATATAGGTGCCATAATCCTTCTAATGGGCTCCCTCACCTTCCTTGGCATAATGTTGTATATGGCCTCTAGGGAGGAGACTGCAATAGGATTCCTCAACGGACTGAGGAGTGTAGGAAGAAAGAAGAACCTAGGCTTAGCCAGCCTCTTGGCAGGAGCCTCCTCCATCCTTATCATGGCGCTTTTCGTATACGCGAGTTTGCTCGCACCAAGCCTGATGATATCCTTGGGGAAGGAGGCGAACATTCCTACTATGGCCGAGGGAACGCGCTTTTACCACCCTATACTGTATCCTCTCGCAATCGTAGCGGTGGTCTCCATACCTGGCTATTTTCTCTCAAAGGAACTCGGCTCATTGGGTTACCTTGGCGTCATCGTATTCGGGGTTGCTCTTGGGGGGATAAGTGTAGCGGCGGTTGACAAGGGTTTGCTGACACCGGCTCCGCTCGAGGCCAAGATTACTAATTATAAGATTGCATTCGGGGTCCCTCTGTCCATAGTGGTTGCGAGTGTTCTGGTGGCTAGTATAGCGTACACTCTCTTGCGTAAAAGGAGGTTAGGGCGACACGTTGTTATGAGAGACGTGAGCCTTAAAGTGCTTCATCTGGGCGTAGTGGTGACGCTTCTGGGCATATTCCTGAGCGGCGCATTCGCTTTCAACGACAAGTACTTCCAATCCTACAACATTAAGCCGGGAGAGACCTTCGAGTTCGGCGACCTGGAGATCACTCTAGTCAACTACACCTACTACCCAAGCCAGGGTGAGGTTGACCTCTACTCCCACGTATCCGGGAAAAGACAGACAGCACTAGCAGCGTGGCAGGCTCTTAAACTCGTGAAAAACGACATACCCCCGGCGATCGAAGCTGTGAAGCTTGCCGCAGCCAGCTCTGGGAGCAAGGGGCTTGCCAGCCTGCTCATGGACATCCTAGATAGTTCAGGTTCCCTCGGGTTTGAGTGGCTCAACATTACTGGTAAGGGAAGCATATTGGCTGTTTCACCCGAGGGTAACACCACCATTGTCGAGCAGGGCGATATAACAATAGCGGTGTTGAACCCCGTGTTAGTGGTAAGGCTGAGTCCGGTTTTGACGAGTAACGGTGAGATACAGGGGGGCGTGCTGGTTCTGGGCATCAACGGTACGGATGCCGAGCTAGAGACTAGCCACACAGGCTTGGGCACTGGACTAAACACTAGTAAGGCCTTCGTGATAAGCATGGACCCTCCAGTAACGGTCAGCTTGAACAACCTTAGAGTGACCCTTGAACAAGTTATCCTACAGACACCGGAGAGCGAGGAGAGCGGAGATTTGGGGACACTGGGTCCCAGAACCACTAACAGTCAAACAAGTGGCACCGGGCCCCTACTTATTGTGACCCGGGGGTCGGTTGCCTACCAGGGAAGCGAGTTCAAGCTCCCCTATAATGTTGGGAGGGGGCTTTTCCTATACCTACAGGTTGAGAGGGGCGATGCAATAGTACTTAAAAAGGTAATCAGCTCTCCACTGGCGAGCATAATGTCAGATTCCAACAACCTAAACATGGCCATTGGTGGGACGCCCGGAAGAGTAGAGTTACCCAGAGACACTCTAAGCGGAGTTAGGCTGGGCCTTTTATTTGCAATAAAGGATGGAAAGGAGAAGGTATATGAGAAAGCCGTTGTTAGGTTCGAGGCCAATGGTGAAGCCATTGGGATACACGGACTCGTGTCTGACACAATAATAATAAGGAAAGGCATAAGCGACATATACCTGAGCATTCAGCCACCCATGGTACAGGGTTTCTTCGACACCTACCATGAGCTCCTCGTTTACTACATTAAACAGGTCTTGGGCAGATACCCACCGGAGCAAGCGCTCAGCCTGGCCGCCTTAATGGCCGCGGGATACAACATTGCAAGCGTAAGCAGCCTCAGCTTGCTGCTGGCTGGATTCATAGTAGAGCAGGCCATGATGGACCTCCTTATACTGGCACAGGAGTTTGACCCGAGCAACTCAACGATTACAAGAGAGGGCATACCCGTACTTGTTAAGGTGATACCAAATGTTGATATTGTCTGGGCGGGAGCAGCACTCATGGCTATAGGTGGTACTCTCCTGTCACTAGGCTATGCTATAAGGGCTAGGAGTGAGGGTACATAGAGGCTAACATAAATGCGTACTCGTATTCGTATTATGTAAATATCATGTTTGGTCCGCATTCCCTGGCCTATTCTCGTTATTTTTTTCCATTCTTTAGCACGGTTAAGGTGATATTAAACAATAACTGGAACCAATAGGCATTATAGGCCTCCTATGTTGCAGACCTATCACTATTTATTACTATAGAAGGGTGCATCCCCTTGGTTCCTTAATTATGCTTTCCAACAATAGACACTAAGACACTTAACTGCAACCTTATGGGGCCACACGTGTTTTCCGCTTAAGGATTTAATAAAATCCCCTACGGTTTGATACAGTAGATGGGGAATGCTTTGGGAGGCGAGGGACACGTCATCTTCGTTGATAACCTCTGGAAACAGTATGGCGACAAGTGGGTACTTAGATCAGTCAGCCTTAGTGTAGACAAGGGCGAAAGGATATTTATAATGGGCGCCAACGGCTCTGGTAAAACAACCTTCCTGAAAATCCTAGCCGGCCTTATAAGGCCCACGAGGGGCAGTGTGAAGATAGACTGCATAAAACCGGTGAGGGAGTGCATAGGATTCTCGGGACACTACCCCCTACTATACCCAGAGATGACTGTTGAGGAAAACCTCCAATTCTATGCAACCCTGTACAGCATTCCAAACTTTACGGTTGATAATAACATTGCGTGGGAGAGCCTTTCCCTAGAGAGGGTTAGGACAAAGAAAGTGCAACAGCTGAGCTATGGATGGAGAAAGAGAGTCGACCTAGCACGCGCCCTCATCCATGACCCCCCTATACTCCTCCTCGACGAGGCCTTCACAGGGCTCGACGAGAAAGCGACAACGGGTCTCTACGAATTAATAAAAGTCCTCTCCAGACGGGGAGTAACGGTTGTAATGACAGCGCCAAGGGCAGAGAGAGAATACCTCGAGCTGGGAACCCGTCTACTAGCGCTCGAAGAAGGGAGACTCAGGGCCTTGGAGGGATAATGGAGTGAAGCAACTATACGCTCTCCTTAGAAAGGATTTTTTGCTGGACTACAGGAATCCCATTGGACTAAGCGTGCTAGGTGCCTTCAGCCTGTCCGCCGGCGTTGTTGTAGGCCTCGTCTATAGGAATAGCCTGTGGCCCGAGGAGTCCCTACTGGCAGTCTCACTACCTCTGGCACTAGTATTCCTCTCCATCTACACGGTCTACGCTTCTTTTATCAGAGAATCAGATACAGGGACACTAGACGGCCTCCGTCTCAGCCCAGTAGAGCCGGGGCTCCTCATGATTGCTAAGACTATTTACTCTACCCTACTCATTGTCTCCAGTAGTACTGTCTTCACATTCTCAGCACTCTTCTTCAGCGGAGGGACTAGTGCTCCGTTAGAGGGGCTTTTTGAATGGCTGGGTGTCTCGAGCCTATACCTGGGCACGGTCTCGAGCATGGTAAGTGCGATGCTAGTCTACAGCGAGGCTAGGGCTGGCCTAGCCCCTGCTCTTGTATTAGTCTTCCTCGCACCCTTCGTGAACGTGGCCTCCGCTCCCCTTAACCAAATTCTCCAAGGATACACACCAGCCCCCGGGTGGGCAACAGCATTGCTAGCCCTTTCGCTAGGATTCCTCGCGATTGGATACGCTTTATCCAGATTCCTGGTTGAATAATACATAGCCTTTATATCCACTCTAACTAAATAGTAAAGCAGAAGGCACAAGCAGGGCTATCTAGCTACTGGAGTGTGCTTGCCTTGAGGAGAAACGGTTTCATCTTAAGCATAATACTGCTAGCGGCTATAGCAAGTATAGGCTATGCTAGCATAAGTGCTTCCAAATATAATGAAGTATCAAGCCTAGCTAGCGTCTCAAGCGACATGAGAGTAACAGTCCAGGGTGACAACTATCCTCTCGGTATGGGAACCTACGTCATGTCATATAATGACAAGATTTTCCAAGTAGAAGCGAGAGGAGCATACGCCATAGCAAGGAACGTCGAAACAGGCGAATCCTACGCCCTATTCATCCTCACCGGGAAAAACGGGTTCGCCGTAGCAGCATTGTATCCTGCAAGCGACTTTGTCTCCAAATACGGGGGTAGCCCGATCGTTGAGTCAACAATAGTCGTAGACGGCGTCTATAGGCCTGGCAGTAACGTGGTCATCTACCAGGGAAGTACACCAATAGTCCAGGCGAAAGTACTTGAGGTCCAGACAATACTCAAAGGCTGCCACGCAAGCTACGAGCAGGAGCAGGCAACTGTCAAGTAGAGACTTTTTAAAACAATCTCATTAAACACTTGTGAGAACTGGTATGAGATAACTTCAAATCAGGACCCCCTATACAAGCCTTCTCATAGCCTTCAGTTAAGCAACCTACCCGCACACCACACACCAGACACTTAAGCTGAAGAGACCACATATGCAAATAGGCCCATAACAAGATACTCCAAGCATTCGTCGGTCCCCGGAGGCCATAGAAAGGCTGGATATCTCGAGACCCTGGCATTGCCGCATCAAGTTTGCCCAAAGCCTCGACTTATCTCCAGTATAAACACCACATAAACCCTATCGGCTCTCATAAGCACGAGACTCCCAGCAAGGGACTCTACGCTTCTCAGAATAAACCTACCTACTAGGATAGACGCGAGCCTAATTCAAAAAATGCCCTAGCGGAGAGGTCAGGGAAAACTAGCCCAGCTTTTTCCTGATAAAGGCCAGTGCAACGCCCGCTAGGGCTGCTATTACCACTATAACGGCTATCTCTCCCCCACTCAGCCCAGGTAGTCCCCCGCCTTCCTTCTCTACGCCAGGTGCTCCGCGCTCTGCCTTCCCTGCTTCCACCTCCTCGGCGGCCGCTTTATTGGCCTCTCCCTCCTCTCTTTCCTCACTCCCGCCGGTGGGAGGCACCTGTAGGGTGCCCGTGCCTCCACCTGTATGTTCCTCCACTTCCACTTCTTCGGGTGATTTGCGTTTTTCTCCCTGTTCGTGCCCTGTCTCCTTCTCCTCGCCTTCTCCTTCCTCAACTTGGCCAACAGGGGGCTGGGTGGGTGCCGCTGTCGTGGCTATAGTTCCTTCTTCCTTGTGCTGGGTCTGGGTGGATATGCTGTTTTCCTCGTTCATCTCGACTGAAGTTATGGTGGGTGTGGTGCTTGCTTTGGGCAGGCGGGGGAGTCCCTTGCCCTCCTCTATCATCTCCTTGATTTGCTCAGGTGGCTCCGCGTTTATGAGCCGGGGCTTGGCGTCAACTGTCGCGAGGTTCCACTCCCTCCACTGGGTGTCTCTCGAGGCCCTCAGCACTAGGGTTATGTTGGTTATCTCGTCGGGGTAGGGGTCGAGGTCTGATATGCTCCCCATAGCTATTACTATTAGCTTGGCTTCACTATAGTCGCCGGGGGCGCGGGGCTGGAGCACTAGTACTCCTCCCAGCTTGTTCCGGGGGTCGTAGTCCCTTATAACCACGCCATACGCGGGGTCGGTGCCCACTACTTCCGCCATCTGCCTCAGGGACAGTAGGGTCGAGGGGAGGGTCTCCCCGTTCCTGAGGTGTATGAGGGCGTGTAACTCGAGGTCCTTGGCCTCAGGGGCGCTTATCCTCGCCTCGAGGTAGAGGAGCGCGTAGGTGGCGCCGTCTTCCACGAACTTGTATATTTCAAGCCTGTTGACGCTGAGGGAGACGTTGAGGCTGGGGTCGGTGGGCTCCATTTGTAGGAGGTCCTCGAGGTCCTGGGAGCCTGGGGTGCTGGTGGTTGGTATTGCTGTTACCGTTGTGGTTGTGTTCTCTGCCCCGGTTACTGTAAGGGTGATCGCCGTTGTGGTGACCGTGGTGTTCACGCTGGGCTGGGGGAGGACCTCGTCCACAACCATGGCCCGGGTCATCCCTTGTTCTCCATATATGTACGCGACCAGCTGGGGCAGGGAGCCCGGGACCTTCCCCAGCATCCACCGCAGGCCCGCGTCTTCGCCCAGGAGGCTTTTAGGGACCTCCACTCTCAGCACGTTGCCCTTAACGCTAAGCTCGAGCGGCTGGGGCTCGGCCCCCTCCTCACCAGTGATCAGGTAGGCGAGGGATCCGGGCCTCGTCAAGAGGTTGCCTATGTGAACCCCGTAGTCCCATCCCACTCCATCACTGTTGGTGTCTATGGGAACTGTTATCTCGTATCGAGTTCCCTCGGTGTTGTTGAGGAGCTCTATGATTGGGGGGCCCGCTGTCTCCACCTCCACTACCTTAGCATCTGGGCGGTCGTAGATGGTTATACGCGTGATATCGAATGAGTCCAGAGGCAGACTGCCCGTCTCGTTGCCCTCACCCGCGACCATCAACATTACCCTGTAATCGCCCCGAGGGTCCAGGGCCTCGTCATCAACCGTCTGGGCAACCGCGGGTGCTACTGTTAGCATTAAAAGGACGAGGATTACCGCAAATGCCGGGAGCCACACTGTTGGCAGTAGATTATAGGAACTCCTGGAGGTTTGTCTGTAATCTTTCACCATTTTATCAGCCCCAAGCCTACAACCATTATGGTCACAATTGGGAGGATCGGGCTTCTAAGCCGATGATGGATCGCTATTTACCTGAGAAGGTCGGGTATATATTAGTTCATCGAAAAAACAGGATGTTCCAAGGAGGCGAACAGGGATAAAACCGGGGTTAGGCCCGGCCCTTCTTCATGAAGAGGAACCCCCCGGCCGCGAGGACTATCACCACGGCCACCGCAGCCACGAGGGCGCCCGAGCCGCCATCTCCCTTGGCCTCAGCTTCTCCAGCTCCTGGAGCCTCTTCCTCTCCTCCGGCCTTCTCCTGGGCTGGCTTGATGGTTGTGGGGGTCTCTCTGCTGGGCTTGGTTGTCTCACGTTCCATGGTCTGGGTGGGGGTCTTGGTGGGGCTAGGGGTGCTGGTTGCCTCTTTTTGGCCGCTTATCTCTTGGTAGAAGCCTGCTGGTGGGGGGTTGTTGTGGAGCCTGTATTTGAGGGGCACGGTGACGCTGTTCCACTGTGTTCCCTGCTTGTCTGCCATTCCAATGACCTTGAACTCTATGCTCTCCAGCTCGCGGGCGCTCTTCTCACCCGGCTGGAGGGGGGCCTCCACGAGCATCTTTAGCCTCACCTTCTCCATGCTCCCGGGTCTATCCTGGATGACCTCAATCAGAAGCTTCCTGTCGCCCAGGGCATAGCTCATCACGTAGCGTCCCTTGTCCTCCTCCCGGGCCATCTGGAGAAGCTCACTCAGCCTCCCCATATCGCTTTCCTCCACGCTACCATCCTTATAGTGGGCTATGCTGACTATCTGGTAGTCCACCGCACCCTCGCCCTCTATTTCCGCCTCAACCCAGTAGGCCACGAACTCGCGGCCCTGCTTCTCATAAGTGTAGATGTCTGCGCGTTTGAACTCAGCCCTTATC
>JALTXS010000201.1 GCA_027048265.1 Desulfurococcales archaeon | reverse complement strand
GAGGCCCTTCTCAGGCGAGGCAGCTGGCCCCGAATAGGCCTGGGGGACTGGGGGAGGTCCAGGCTAGTTGCTCAGCTCCTAAGCCTCGTGGGTCTGAGGAGGGAGGCCTGGCACCGGCGCTTCGACAAGCTGAGCGGAGGGGAGAAGCAGAGGGTCCTCCTCGCCCGGGCGCTAGTACACGACCCCCCGGTTCTCCTCCTCGATGAGCCCCTGGCCCCGATTGACCCCGTGGGGAGGGCCTCCATGGCGAGGCTCATAGGGGGCCTGTCTAGGGACAAGCTGGTGCTAGTTACAAGCCATGACCCGGGGCTTCTCATGGAATACACTACGGCGGTGCTCCTTCTCAATCGGACTGTCTACTTCTACGGTGCCCCCGATGAGGTGCTCCGGCTGGAGAGCCTTAGGGCGATATATGGGGAGAGCGTACAGAGCGTGGGCGAGCACCTCCACATAGGTGACACAGCATGCCGGGGAGGCTGAGCCTCCTACTGGGTTCTAGCCCCTGCCCGCCAGGGCCACTGCCTCCACAGTGCGTGCCACACTATAGATGAGAGAGAGGACCGCTAATACCGCCAGGCCCAGCGTCACTTGCCCGGCCAGGGAAAAGAGGAAAAGGAGGAAGAGCCTCACGTCCCTGGAGGCGATGTGGGGGAAACGCCCAACCACCGCTGGGTGGACGCCCAGGACCTCGGGGAGCTTAGAGTGGATGTAGGTAACCATCATGTCCCCGAAGACTACTAGGACTGCAAGAGCCACCATGAGAGGGGGGTCTAGGAGGCCCTCATAGACGGAAGCGTAGACGAGGGCGCCTAGGAGGAAAGCCAAGTTGGAGTACCTGTCCAGGAGGCTGTCCAGCACAGCTCCCCGCTTCGTCGCACGCCCCGTGGCCCGGGCGAGCTCACCGTCAACCCCATCGAGGGCGCTGGAGAGCTGCACCACTAGGCCAGCTAGCCTTGCATGGCCCCATAGGTAGAGAGGGAGGGCAGTGAGGGAGAAGGCGAAGACTATGATGGATACTGTGTTGGGGCTTGTGTTGGGCGCGTATCTCAG
The DNA here is from genome assembly GCA_027048265.1 of Desulfurococcales archaeon. GTDB lineage: Archaea > Thermoproteota > Thermoprotei_A > Sulfolobales > Fervidicoccaceae > JALTXS01. Next base: position 630 of record JALTXS010000201.1, on the reverse strand, counting down.
TATGAGCCTGGTAACCGCGCCCGAGACACGCCTGTTTATAAGCCTGGATACGGGACCATCAGTCCTCTTGGGCACCCCTGCCAAGGCCCAGCTCCCCCAGAATTCTTCTAACCAGTTCCAGGCCCTCCCCTCTCCCCAGCAGCTCCAAGTCCTCCGGGGTGTCAACCTCCGTCCAGGGCAGAGAGCCTAGGTCGAGGACACCCACCTCAAGCCCCCTACGGGCCATCGCGTTGAACAACTGGTACAGGTGAGCCTCCCCCTGCCAGGAGGTGGCCTCATAGGTCTCAACAGTGGGGAGGACATCCAGATTGAAAAGGCCCATGTCATAGAGGCCCGTGTCCCCCAAGCCCTTCCCCACCTCCAGAAGCCTGCTTCCCTCGGCCCTCACTTTGCTCGCCTCGGCCACATCTATGAGCCCACTGTATCTGGACGCGGCCAGAACCGCGTGCCCCCAACCCCCCCTTTCCGCGAGCTCCACCAGAGCCTGTGTGGGGGCCAGGGTGTCGCAGCAGGCTACCAGGGCCCTGGCCCCGGGGGACAGGCTTCGTAGGGCCAGGTAGAGGCTGTGGGCCGAGCCCCGTTCGGGCTCGGGGTTGCCCAGCACCCGTGCGTTTACATTGTATTTACCCA
>JALTXS010000200.1 GCA_027048265.1 Desulfurococcales archaeon | reverse complement strand
GCTCTACGGGAGCTACGACGAGCTCCTGGCCCTCATAGACCTGGCGAGAAGGGACCTGGTGGATTACACGAGCCCCGTGGAGAAGATACGCCTGGAGGACGTGAACAAAGCCCTCCAGAGGCTAGTAAAGGGAACAGCTCCCGTGCGACAGATAATAACCTTCCCCCAGGACTAGACCCCTGCCAGTGGCGTCTCCCGGGCAACCTTGTCCAACAACTCCAGGTAGTACCCCCAGCACACCATCCCCCGGGGCGGGGGCCCCCGCTCTGCAGGCCACCATCCCCCCCGGACCCTCACCAGGGCCCGCTCCACCGCGCCCCGGGGCCTCAGGCCGGGGACGCCGGGCAGGGTCTCCCTCCTCCTCACCACCAGCTCCCCCGGCTCCACGCTCTCCTCCCCCAGCCTCACCCGGGCCTCCTCCAGCACACGGCGGGCCCTCTCCAGGGCCCCGGGCATCTCACCCGGCCTCCGGGCCCGGGCCATCTCCATTATGATCCTCCTCTGGACGCGGGCGTGGAAGGAGGGGGTGTCCCTCCTCACAGCCTTAACCCCCCGGACCTTTACCCCGCCCTCCTCGAGCAGGCCATAGTACTTGTTCGCCGCCCCCACTCCCTGGAGGGTGGGGGGTATGTAGAGCCAGGTGAACCGGGCCTCCAGCTTGAGGGCCACGCCCGTCGCCTCCTCGATGGCCTCCATTAGGCGACCCAGCCCCGCCGCACCGGGGCCGGGTTGGAGCATCAGGCTGTCCACCATGCTGTGGACCAGCCGGTACCCGTGGGAGAGGGCCACCTCCTCCGCCCTCGCAAGTATGGCCCGGGCTATGGAGGTAACGTTCTCGTAGGCCGATATGCTCCCGAACAGGCTGTTCCGGTAGCCCAGGTACCCGAAGCCCGACACCAGGATCCACTTGAGGGCATCCGCCCTCTCCGCGAGGGCCTCGGCGAACACGCTTCCCCGGAGCATGGTTGACAGGGCCTTCTTCAACAGGGCCCTCCTCTCAACCAGGCCCCCCAGCACCCTAGCAACAACCCCCCGGGGCACCGTGCACACGGGGTGTACGCCCCCGGGGGGCACCCTGGCCTCCCCGCCTTGGCAGGTCCCCGGGCCCACGGTCTCGCCTGAGAGGTTGTACCGGGCTATTATCGTGGGGTAGAGGCTGTTGAAGTCCAGCTGCACCACCCCCCAGTAGAGCCCCGGCCGGGGCACGCGTACAAGACCCGCCCTGTCGGCGGCGGCCAGGTCCTCCAGGCTCCTCCAGGCCTCCAGCCGGGGCGCCCGGGGGTCCAGAACCATCCCCTCCCCAAGGGCCACCAGGGCCTCCACGCTGGTGAGGACCTGGCCTATGCTGGCCCGGGCCGCCTGGGGGAGGGGGAGGCGTGAGAGGCGGCACCACTCGTAGATCCCCTGGAACCCCAGGGGCACCCCGGGGGCCTCTAGGGCCAGGAAGCCCCCCTGGTCCCGGGGGAGGGCGTCTAGGTCAATGGAGCGCCCCATAACAACGGTAACGCGCCTCTCCCGGAGGGCGTCGAGGGCCTCCTCCCCGCTCCTAAGCGTAATCTCCTCGCCGTTGGAGAACTCTATCCTGTAGCCCAGGATAGGCTCCCCCGGGCCCGCGCGGGGCCCGTGCCATGAGAGGGTGGTCAGCATCGCCACGGGAACCGGGGGAGGCTCGTAGAGGGGGTTCCCGGGG
>JALTXS010000199.1 GCA_027048265.1 Desulfurococcales archaeon | reverse complement strand
GTCCTGGGGCCTGATGCTATTACCTCGGGGCTGAGGAGGGCCTGGGGGGGTCGGGCGGGTTTCTCGCCCCTCCTAAGCTGGGGGGGTAGGCTTGTTTCCTCTAGGATGAGCCTGTTGTCGGGGGTGAGGCGGAGTGCCTTCTGATGCCTCAAGGGAGGGGCACCGCCTTCTAGGGGGGTGTGGCTATGCCCGTGCCAGTCGCCCTGCCCCCTCCTCCGCGTTCCTTCTCGTTCACGTTTAGTATCGACTCGAGCTTCTCACGGGGGACCTTGAAGACGCTCCGGGCTATGTTGTAGATGTAGCTGTCGTCGGGCATGGTCTTGCCCAGGCCTATGCTTAGGTTGAGGGCCTGCTTCTCGGCCTCCTTGGCCAGCTTGCTCCTTATCTCCCCGGTTGCTATCTTCTCAGCGAGGCGGAAGCCTATGTAGAAGCGGGCGTACTTCATGACGTCCTTCTCGTGCTCGGGGAAGACCTCGCGGGCGGTTCGGAGGGCCTTGAAGAGGTCCCCCTCCTCCGCGAAGCCGAGGACTATGCGCGTGAAGAGGAGCCTGAACATGCGGGAGAGCTCGTTGCTGTTGACCTCTTCCAGGATGGAGGTTATCTTCTCCCTCTTAGCCTCCACGCTTTCGTCTCCCAGCAGGACCTCCAGCGCCTTCTCGTAGCGGGCCTCCCTGTCGAAGACCTTCTCGAACTGCTCGGGGTAGTCCTGGTCGAGGCCCATACCGTACTTGCCCACCACGTAGAGGGTGGCCATCTCCTTGTCGTAGATGTCATCCGGGAGAGCTATGCCCCGGAAGGGGGAGAGCCTCGTCTCCTCGTACCTTTCCCGGAGGAGCTCCCTCACCCTCTCCCTATCAGTTATCCCGTCCTCGAGTATGCTCGCGAGAAGGTCTATTGCAACCGAGACCTTCTTCCTGTAGACCCTCTTGTCCCTCTTCTCGCGCCTCGCCTCGGACATCCAACCGCACCCCTGACGGGACCTAGGCCTGCCCGGGCCCCGGGCCGCTTGCCCTGCCCTGGGCGAGCCTCTTCCTCAACACGTGTTCAATAGTGCGTGAGTTTGAGTAGACCCGGGGGTCTCCCCGGCCTACCACCACCTTGAACCAAATGTCCCCAGCCTTACCATATACCCTGACCCGGGACCGGCCCACCCTCACCTCAGTGAGACGGGCCTCGGGGTAGTAGCGCCTCACCGTCGCTATTATGTCATCTAATAGGCGGTCCAGGTCCAAAATATTGTTAGCCCTCCCCAGGTGCTTTGACGTACTTTCCCAGCCTTAATAATCCCCCCGGAGAGATATTAACAGTGACCATATCCTCAACCAGGGGGTACGTAAGGAAACGTGGGGGTCGGCGTTTGAACACGAGCAACGGGGACGGCCAGGTGAAAGAGGGTCCCTTGGACGCCCTGTTCAGGGCCCGGGCTAGGCTCGCCGAGGTCTTCGTGGAGAGGGAGCAAGCCATAGACGCGGTGCTGGCGGGGCTGGCCAGCGGGGAGCCCGTTATACTGGTTGCGCCCCCCGGGACCGCGAAGACGCAATTGGTGGAGGCCCTGGCCTCCATGGTGGGGGCCCGGTACTTCTACTACCTGCTCACCCGGTTCACAGAGCCCGACGAGCTACTGGGCCCCATTGACATAAACGCTCTAAGGCAGGGCCGGTACGAGCGCATAACCCGGGGCAGGCTACCCGAGGCGGAGATAGTGTTCCTCGACGAGGTGT
>JALTXS010000198.1 GCA_027048265.1 Desulfurococcales archaeon | reverse complement strand
ATGGCAAGCTCGCGAAACTGCTCAGAATACTAGGTTACGACGCAATATATGCTAATAGCATGAGTGATCAACAACTACTAGATGTATGCAGGAATAGCGACAGGGTGCTAGTTACTGGAGATAGGGCACTCTATGAAAGAGCGTCTAAGAGTTGCCCCAAGGCCATCTTCATACCCCAGAACACTCGCATTGAAAAATCACTCGCCATACTGGTGGAAACTCTGGGAATAAGCCTCGACATAGACTTAGATAGAACCAGGTGTCCCTATTGTAATGTGAAGCTGGAAAAGATGCCGAGAAGCCCGCTTCCCTGGGTTGAGGAAGTGTATAAGTGTCCATCATGTGGTAATTATTATTGGAAGGGAAGCCACTGGAAAGGCTTGTTGAAAACCCTAGGTGAAGCCAAGAAATGGCTCCCTCCGAGATAGTCGAACCTGAGGAGCTGACATTGGAAGAAGGCGCATACCTTGTTAGAAAAGCCAGAGAAGCAGTAGAGAAGAGCTTCATAGCAGAACGACCTGATACTAATGACGCCACTCCAAAGTTGATGAAAAAGGGGGCGGCGTTTGTGACAATAGAGCGGTTCTCTCCCGAGAAAAGAGAGCTCAGAGGGTGTATAGGATTCGTCTACCCAATAAAGCCTCTAGTAGAAGCGGTTATAGATGCGGCTATCGAGTCAGCCTTCAGAGACCCCCGGTTCCTACCAATGAGAATATCAGAGCTGCCCCAGGTCACCTTCGAGGTTTCTGTGCTCTCGAGTATAAAGCCAATGCCAGATGACCCTGGGGAGAGGCTAAGGCTCATAAAGATTGGCCACGTAGGCCTTATTGCGAAGAAGGGCATATACTCAGGCCTGTTGTTGCCCCAGGTGCCCGTTGAGCAGGGATGGGACGAGGAAACGTTCTTATCATACACGTGCCTGAAAGCGGGTCTCCCCCAAGACTGCTGGCTTTCCAGCGATGTCAAGTTCTACTATTTCACAGCAAGGATATTCGCGGAGAAGCACCCAGGGGGCCCTGTTGAGGAACGGGTGTTCGACTAACTGTATAGTCAGCTTAACTCTGACCAATCATCCCACAGGGTCAGCCTTGCCGGTTATCATCACCTATAGACATAGTAAACCCCAGGGGGTTAAAAGAAAGCTTGTTTTTACGTCAAAAGTGCTCTACAGTATTAAAAATCATGCAGTACAATAACCATACACTGATAGAGTGCTTCATAGTTTAGCCTAGTTATGGGGGCAATTCTGGAGGGATGGCTTTGAGATTCATCCTTGTGGCGAAGACGCTGGACATGGTGGAAAAAATCACATCCCGCATACAGATAACAAATACCCTAGTAGAGCTTTTCAAGCAGACTCCTAAGGAAGTCGTGGATAAGGTGATCTACTTCCTCCAGGGAAAACTATGGCCAGAATGGATGGGCATGCCCGAGCTAGGCCTCGGGGAAAAGATGCTGATAAAAGCAATATCGATAGCCTACGGCGTCTCAGAAACCCGCGTCACGTCCCTCTACAAGGATTTGGGCGATCTAGGGGTCGTTGCAGAGAAGCTAAGGTCGGAGAAAAAGTCTCTAACCACTTCCAAAGGCCTAATGGCTTTCATGGGGGGCGCCGTAGGCACGGAATCCGGGCTTACTGTTGACAGGGTCTACAATACCCTTGCTAGGATTGCTAAAGCCCAAGGGGAGGGGAGCAGGGACCTAAAGTTGAGACTGCTCTCGGGG
>JALTXS010000197.1 GCA_027048265.1 Desulfurococcales archaeon | reverse complement strand
TTCTGCGCCAGCCTCGCGAGGAGAAGATATGCGGCGTACATGAGCCCCGATGCCAGGCCCAGGGCGAGGCCAGTGGCGGGCACCCTGCTCTCCCCGCTGGGTGAGGCTATTAGCAAGACGCCCGCCAGGCCCAGGGGGAGAGCAGCCATGGTGCGGGACGTAGGTATCTCCCTAAGGGCCCAAGGGGAGGCAATGGTTACCCATAGGGGCGCCGTGTAGAGGAGTATGCTTGCCAGCCCCACGCCCACGTTCTCTACTGCGAGCAGGTAGATTGCGTAGAGGGGCCCGAGAACTAGTCCCCCAACAATCACGCTCCACCTAGTAACGGGGGCCCTGCCCAGGAGTATGAGGGGGAGGGCGAGGAGCCCTGCCACCGCCACCCTTGCCACGATGAGGGCGTCACCGCAGGCCCCCTCCCTTACCCCTAGCTTGTATGCAATGCCGATGGTCCCCCACAGGATGGCGGCGAGGACGGCGCCCGCGAGCGGCGGGGGCTTCTTTAAGGGGATAGCTACGGCGGCTCCCCTCCTGCTAGGCTCTACACTCTATGCGAGCGTGTTCCACCGCCCTGTGGGTGAGCTCCTGCCAGTTGCACTCCTCGCCCAGCCTTATCCTATGGACGTGGGGGAGGGTGTTCTCGAGTATCGTTTCCCGGGGCAGGTGCTTCTCCATAAGCTTGTTCAGCTTGGCCCGGTCTACGGCTGTGCTGGGCTTGGGGGAGGCTATGGCGCAGAACTCCTGCGTCTTCTCGCTTATGGGGTAGGTGCCAATCCTCCTGGCAAGGTCCATGGTCTCCTGCTTGTCCATACCTATCAGGGGCCTCAGCACCATAATTTCCACCGCCTCGTCGGTCACGGCCAAGTTGTGCAGGGTCTGGCTGGCCACCTGGGCCAGACTCTCCCCCGTCACGAGAGCCTTGGCCCCGATTCTCCGGGCCAGGGCCTCGGCTGCTATGAACATGGCCCTCTTCAACACCACGGTCCAGAAGCCTTGGGGGAACCTCGCGTTGAGTATGGGGAATATCCAACGCATCTCCGCCAGGTACATGTCCATCCTAACCCCATACCCCCACCTGCAGGCCAGGTACTCTGAGACCGCCCGGGCCTGGAGCTCGTGCTCCCTTCCCCCCAGGTTGAAGAACACTATGTCCACCCGGGTCCCACGCTTCATGGCCATCCACGCCGCCACGGGGCTGTCGAAGCCCCCCGAGACCAGCGCCAGCACCCGGCCCTCGCTCCCCAGTGGGAGGCCCCCAGGGCCCCTAACCTCACTATGGTAGAGGAACACGTCCTCCCCCCGCACCTCTATGTTAACCACCACCTCCGGGGCCCTGAGGTCAACCACGCCCCCCTCATCCACGAGGAGGGCCCCCAGCCTCCGCCTCACGTCCATGCTGGTGAATCCCTCGACCCCCACCCTCCGGGCCTCGACCTTGAACCTCCTCCCCCTGACAGCCTCCACAGACCTGTCACGGGCCCACTCTAGCACCTCGTCGAGGCCAGTGAACCTCCGGTGCCACGCCGGCGCCACCCCCACCACTCCGAAGACCCTTGAGAGGACATCCAGACCTCTGTCCAGGGGATCGGGGCTCCACACGACTATTCTCCCCTGGGTGACCCTGACTCCGCTGTGGTCCACCCTCTCCTTCTCCAAGGCCTTCTCAACGTTCCTTGCCAGGAGGCTCTGCATGCGCCTTCTTGTGAACGCCCCCTTTACGGAGAGCTCACCGTACCTCAGTAGCAGGACCCTGTCCTCACCAGCATCCATGGCTATGACCCCCTACACGTTCGCGT
>JALTXS010000196.1 GCA_027048265.1 Desulfurococcales archaeon | reverse complement strand
AGTCCACTATGGTCTTGTAGGGCTTTATGTTCTCCAGGGGCGGTGCCGTTATCATCGTGATGTTCGTCCCCTGGAATGTGGTCCAGTCCACGAAGAAATGTTGTCCATCCAGGTCGCTGCACCCCCCCGTCCATGTCGTCCCGATGCTCTCAACACCATGCACCAGTAGTCTGTATATCATCGTGCGGGTCACGAGGTCGTCGGTCCAGTTAGGGGTGGTTACGACGAACTGCTGGTTGGGGCCCGTTGCTATAACGCGGGGGACGAAGTAGGGCTGGAACTCCGTTAGGTTAAGCCTGCCGCCTATCCTAAGCATCCATATACTCTTGGGTATGTCGGCAAGGCCCACTGTTCCCGAGGCCACTGAAACATAGGGGCCCGTTATCCAGGTTGCATTACCTATCCTCAGGCTCCTGAAGACGTCGAATACCAGGATATAGGTGTCATTGGGCGGTGCCTTGAACTTGTTGAATATTATGTCGAGGGTCTCGTCCTCGTCCTGGGCCGTCAATGCCTTTGCCAAGAGCCTTATCTGGGTCCCATTCATGGTGGCACCGTCAGCGACGCTCGCCCTGCCCCCACCCACTGTTATCCAGTACCCGTAGTCCCACCATGCCACGACCAGTGAGTTGGGGCTGGTCTCGTTCTTGAGGAAGTCAAGAGTATAAATCCATGCGAGGTTCTTGACCGTCAGCCCAATGCCCCCCGACATGATACTGGGAATGGTAGCCTCCGCCAGCTGCAAGCTAGAGGGAATATGGAGGGATGCGAAGCCGAAGACAACAACAACAGACACAAGTGCAAGGCTTACTCCGAGAGTGTCTATACGCCCTTGGCCACCTCGTTTACCTCCAGCCACGCTTCTTGTCAGGTACTGTCCAATCACCATGACCACAGCAGCGCCTGCTACTGATAGCATGGTGGCCACCGTCTGCGCCATGTAGGCAGAGCGGAAAGCCAGGTATATCGACACAGCACCGGGTATGGCGACGACTAGGAGCTCAGGCATCCTCCTGCCCCGGATGATTGTGAGGGCGAGTGTTCCTAGGGTCAGGAGAAGGGGCACACCTACCCTGTTGAAGGCAAAGCGTGCTGGGAGAATCTGGTGCTCTGATACCGATGCCACAAGAGGGTCTTCAAACCTCTTCCCGATAAACGCGAGGACTCTTCCAGTGAAGTCAAGGACCCCTGTAAATATTAGTATCAGCCCGATAACGCCAAGCGCTACCACCATTCCCAAATAGAGGCGTGGTACACCGTACTTCTCTACGAGTTGGGGTAGTAGCCTCCCCTTCTCCATAAGATGCGCAACATAGAACACGGGAATAGAGGCCAGAAGGACGCCTCCGGGGCCCATTATTAATTCGAAACCCGTGTTTGGACCAGTAAGCCCGAGTACAAGGGCAAGAACCACCAAGAGTGTAAATGACTTAAGAAGCTCTTGGCTGGTCCTGGCCAAGAGTGGGAGAAGCCCAATGGAGGCCGCTGTGAACACCATTATGCCCTGGTACCCTCCCCAGGTCCATGGAACGAGACCCAGGGTAATCCCAGCCAGGATGGCCTCTTTCAAGTTGGTCCTCTTGATAACGCCTGCGAGGAAATACATGTGGAGGAGGACCAGGGGCATCGCGAGGCCCTGCTTCTCGATGAACCCGGCTATGGTCCTCTCCACCGCCCCGGGGACGAAGGCTAGTAGGAAGGCCGCCAGCACCCCCGCTAGCTCCCCGGCTATCCTCCGCACAAGCAGGTAACCCGCTAATATCATGAAGAAGCCTGCCAGGGCCGGCTCTACTACGCTGTACTCCTTAA
>JALTXS010000195.1 GCA_027048265.1 Desulfurococcales archaeon | reverse complement strand
AGTCCACTATGGTCTTGTAGGGCTTTATGTTCTCCAGGGGCGGTGCCGTTATCATCGTGATGTTCGTCCCCTGGAATGTGGTCCAGTCCACGAAGAAATGTTGTCCATCCAGGTCGCTGCACCCCCCTGTCCATGTGGACCCAATGCTCTCAACACCGTGTACAAGCAGCCTGTATATCATCGTGTTGGTCACGAGGTCGTCGGTCCAGTTAGGGGTGGTTACGACGAACTGCTGGTTGGGACCCGTTGCTATGACGCGGGGGACGAAGTAGGGCTGGAACTCCGTTAGGTTAAGCCTGCCGCCTATCCTCAGCATCCATATGCTTTTGGGTATGTCGGCTAGGCCCACTGTCCCCGAGGTCACTGAAACGTAGGGGCCCGTTAACCATGTTGCATTGCCTATCCTCAGGCTCCTGAAGACGTCAAATACCAGGATATAGGTGTCATTGGGGGGTGCCTTGAACTTGTTAAATATGATATCGAGGGTCTCGGCCTCGTCCTGGGCTGTCAGCGCTTTTGCCAGGAGCCTTATCTGGGTCCCGTTCATGGTGGCCCCGTCGGCGACGCTCGCCCTGTCCCCACCCACTGTTATCCAGTACCCGTAGTCCCACCATGCTACGACAAGTGAGTTAGGGCTGGTATCGTTCTTGAGGAAGTCAAGCGTGTATATCCATGCGAGGTTCTTGACCGTCAGTCCAATGCCCCCCGACATAATGCTGGGAATGGTAGCCTCCGCCAGCTGCAAGCTAGTGGGGATATGTAGGGATGCGAAGCCGAAGACAACAACCACAGACACAAGCGCAAGGCTTACTCCGAGAGTGTCTATACGCCCCGGGCCACCGCGTTTTCCTCCAGCCACGCTTCTTGTCAGGTACTGTCCAATCACCATGACCACAGCAGCGCCTGCCACTGATAGCATGGTTGCCACCGTCTGTGCCATGTAGGCCGAGCGGAAAGCCAGATATATTGACACTGCACCGGGTATGGCGACGACTAGGAGCTCGGGCATTCTCCTGCCCCTAAGCAGTGTAAGGACCAATGTTCCCAGGGTCAGGAGAAGGGGCACACCTACTCTGTTGAATGCAAAACGGGCTGGGAGAATCTGGTGCTCTGACACTGATGCCACCAGAGGGTCTTCAAACCTCTTCCCGATAAACGCGAGGACCCTGCCCGTGAAGTCAAGGACCCCCGTAAATATTAGAATCAGCCCGAGAACGCCAAGCACAACCACTATTCCCAAATAGAGGCGTGGTATACCGTACTTCTCTACGAATCGGGGCAGTAGCCTCCCCTTCTCCATAAGGTGCGCAACATAGAACACGGGAATAGAGGCCAGAAGAATCCCGCCAGGACCAACTATCAGCTCATAACCCGTGTTTGGACTCGCAAGCCCGAGTACAAGGGCAAGAACCACCAAGACTGTAAACGACTTAAGAAGCTCCTGGCTTGTCCTGGCTAAGAGTGGGAGAAGCCCTATCGTGGCGGCTGTAAAGACCATTATGCCCTGGTACCCGCCCCAGGTCCATGGAACCAGACCTAGGGTAATCCCAGCCAGGATGGCCTCTTTCAAGTTGGTCCTCTTGATAACGCCTGCGAGGAAATACATGTGGAGGAGTACCAAGGGCATCGCGAGGCCCTGTTTCTCGATGAACCCGGCTATGGTCCTCTCCACCGCTCCGGGAACGAAGGCTAGTAGGAAGGCCGCCAGCACCCCCGCTAGCTCCCCGGCTATCCTCCGCACAAGCAGGTAACCCGCTAATATCATGAAGAAGCCTGCCAGGGCCGGCTCTACTACGCTGTACTCCTTAA
>JALTXS010000194.1 GCA_027048265.1 Desulfurococcales archaeon | reverse complement strand
CGGAGCCCCTGTGGAGCTCGCCGACGAGGAGGGGACCACCCGCGTAAGGGGGAAGACCTCCAGGCGGGCGCCCCGTGATAGCGACCTAAGGGCCGCCTACCTTATAGCTACACGCTCTTCCACGATAGCTTCAATCGGCAAGGGCTAGGATGGGGAGGGGCCATGGAACCCATACGCTCCTCCAACCATCCCAGGATGCTATGGATATCGGGCCCCCTGAGGCTTAGGGTGAGTGAGGGAACGGCGAGGATACTGGGAGCACCCCTGGGGGAGGGCTCGGAGATAGTTGTACACAGGGACCGCAGCTACATAGTCGAGCTGGAGCCCGGCTCCTCCCTCGAGGTGGAGAGCGGCCTGGGAACGGTGAGGGACGCCCAGGGGGACGAGGTGGAGGCCTACCGAGAGTGGCTGGAGGCTGTGGAGAGGCTCACGGGTTCCTGCAATGGCACATGCAGAGTCGCGGTCATGGGACCCGTGGATGCTGGCAAGACGAGCCTCCTCACGCTAATCGCCAATAGGCTCCTGGAGCAGGACAGGGGTCCTGTGGAGGTTCTCGACACGGACCTAGGCCAATCAACTTACGGCCTCCCCGGCTTCGTGGTGAGAGCCCAGCTCCCCGCCCCCACCCTGTGGGAGAGGATCCCTAGGGCCAGCAGGATGAGCTATGTGGGCAGCATAACACCCGCGGGGTGGGAGCACCAGGTGATAGCAGCATCCCTCAGCCTCCTGATGGAGGAACCCCCCTCTGGCCCTCTACTCGTGGACACCGACGGGTGGTTCACAGGCACGAGGGCGCTGAGGTACAAGGCGGAGCTGGCGACGAGGCTGGGCGTGGATTGGATAATCGTGGTTGGGGCCCCAGCTGGGGAGGAGCGCATGTTCAAGAGGATCTCGCCCGCCCCCACGCTGTTCCTCAAGAGCCCGCCCCGAAGGGTGGTGAGAGACGCCCGGGAGAGGAGAATGCTGAGGGGCGATAAGCTGTACCTGGTCGAGTCCCTCGAGACCCTAATGATCAACCCGAGTGAGGCGCCCCTCTTGGGAACGGTGAACCTGGGCCTCGGCGAGCCCCTGGTCGAGGAGGAGCTGGCCCGCCTGGGGGAGGAGATGGGGGTGCGTCCAATATATGGGGAGAGGCTGGGTGGGAAGACGGTTCTGCTCGTCAAGAACAGGCCCCGTCAGAGGCTCCCGGGTGGTGACACCGTGGTGCTGGGCATGGAGGCCCTTAGGGGCCTCCTGGTGTCACTCGCGGACGAGAGGGGGAGGGACTACACCTACGGGATAATAACGGGCGCAGATGAGGCCAGGCGCCTCCTCATCCTCAGGACACCCCAGGCCGAGAGGGTCCCCAAGGTTATTAGGACGGGAGTCATACGATACCAGGAGGACAGCATAGTAATGGACACCCGCCTTAGGACAATATCCCGCTTAACCGATGCCTGAACACCAGGTGAATAAAAGTGCCCGAGGAGAAAACACGGTCCCTCACCCTGTGGGACGCGTTGAGGAAGCTCGGCTACCGGGAGCACGGGGAAGAGCTCGACCCCATACACGAGGCCGCGCTGATAATAAAGAGGGGACAGGGGGATCCCCCCCTGCTCTTCAGGCCCCGGGGCTCCCGGCTCAGGGCAGCGTCCAACCTGATGGACACCCGCGGAAAGCTCTTCAGCCTAGCCGGGCTGAGGAGCGATGAGGACGCCTACGCGCTCCTCTCCCGCCTCCCTCCGAGGCTTGATGAGGTCTATGTGGAGGAGAGGCTGGAGGACCACTATGCGAAAGAGAGCCTCTCACTGGAGAAAGATCTGGGGGCCCTCAAGTACTATGAAAAGGACGCGGGCCTCTACCTGACCTCAACCATAGTCGTCGCCAGTACGGGTGACTCCCACAACGCCAGCATACACAGGATGCTGGTGGGGGACAGCCGCAGCCTGAGGGCAAGGATAGTGCCCCGCCACCTATACACTCTCATCAAGAAAAGCCGGGAAAGGGGAGAGGAGCTCCCCATAACCATACTCGTGGGCCCCCACCCCTTCGGCTACTATGAGCTCGCCCTCCTCCCCCATCTCGCCGGCAGGAGGCTGGCCTACGTGAAGTCGCCCCTCCACGGCAATCCCGTACCCCTGGGGACGTCCGTCATACTGGAGGCGTGGGTCACCCTAGATGACGAGCCCGAGGGCCCCTTCGTCGACGCCATGGGGACCTATGACCGGGTCAGGAGACAGCCCGTGATAAGGGTGGAGGAGACCTGGGTGCTGGCCGACGAGGAGCCCCTGACCTACCCCCTCCTACCCGCTGGACTGGAGCACGCACTCCTCATGGGCCTCCCCCGGGAGGCCAGTATATACGCTTCGGTGAAAAGAGTCGTGCCACGAGTAGGGAAAGTGAGGCTCACCCCCGCCAGCGGCGGGTGGCTCCACGCGGTGGTCTCCATAGCCAAGAACCACGAGGGGGACGGCAAGAACGCCATAATGGCCGCCTTCGCCGGCCACCCCAGCCTCAAGCACGTGGTGGTTGTGGACCTGGACGTTGACCCAGAGGACCCCCGGGAGGTAGAGTGGGCCATTGCGACGAGGTTCCAGGCCGACAGGGACCTCGTTGTGATAAGAAGCGCCCGGGGCTCGACCCTCGACCCCAGCGCGGAGGATGGGATGACTAGCAAGATGGGCCTCGACGCCACCCGGCCCCTTGACGCGGGGATTGAGTTCGAGAAGGCCCGCATACCCGGGGAGGAGTAGGCTTGCACCTAACCCGTGAGGAGGAGCGGATGCTCTCGGGCGAGATGGGCGAGCCCGTTGCCCGGGCACTCGACGTCATCGTCAGGGTGGGCGAGGCACTTGGGGCGGAGAGGCTCATACCCATATCCCACGCCCACGTCTCGGGGGCCTCTTATCTCACCATAGGCGAGCCGGGCCTCCTCTTCGTGAAGAACCTCGCGGACCAGGGAGCCCGCGTCAGGGTCTTCTCCACTCTGAACCCCGTGGGCGTCGACCTGGCCAACCCCGGGGCCCTGGAAGTGGACCGGGGGTTCTGGGAGAAGCAGAAGATGGTGGTGGACAGCTTTCTCAGAATGGGCTTCCAAGAGTCCATGACCTGCACCCCCTACCTCATCAGGAAGCCTAGGCCGGGCGAGCACCTCTCTTGGGGTGAGAGCAGCGCGGTCGCCCTGGCGAACACCTACTATGGGGCCCACAGCAACCGCGAGGGAGGCCCCCTGGCCCTGATGAGTGCCCTCACGGGGAGGACATACGAGGCGGGGATGCACCTTGAGGAAAACAGGCTCCCCCGGGCCCAGGTGATGCTGGAGAAGGGCATAGACATGGGCGACGAGGGCATAGCGGGTGCAGTGGGCTACCTCGTGGGGGAGAAGCTGGGGAGCACAGTCCCCTTCATAAGAACAAAACAACCACCGCCCTTCGACGCCATCCGGGCATACACCGCGGCAGCTGGGGCCAGCGGGGGGATCGCCATGAGCGTCATAGAGGGGGTGACCCCAGGGTGGGGGAGGCTTGTCGAGAAGGCTGGTCCAATGGAGAAGGTATGGGTGGAGGAGAGGGAGGTAAGGGACTTGGTCCCGGGGGAGGAGGTTCTAGAGGGCGTCGACCTGGCCTTCCTGGGGTGCCCCCACGCCTCCCTTGAAGAGCTGGAAGACCTTGCCCGCGTGCTCGACGAGTGCGGGGGTCTGAGGGAGGGCCTGAGCTTCTGGGTCTCCACCTCCCGACACGTCTATGGCATTGCCAGGGAGATGGGCATTGTAGCTAAGCTCGAGGAGCGGGGGGTGAGGGTGATAAGGGACACGTGCCCCATAGTCTCCCCCGCGACGCGAGGCCGGTTCAGGAGGATAGCCACCGTGAGCGGGAAGAGCTTCTTCTACCTCCCCCGCCTCCAGGAGGCCCCCTCCGTCATAGTACCCTACTCTCTACTCAAGAAGCTGGTCTGCGCCAAGAGGTAGCTGGTCATGGCGAGGGAGTATAGGCTAAGGCACGTGGCTGGCCCCACTCCCCCCACGGGCACGGAGGCGGAGCTGGTTGTCACGCCCCGGCCTGTAAGCTTCCTGGGAGAGGTGGAGCCGAGGGAGGGACTCCTCAAGAGGCCTGGAGAGACCCGGAGGCTGGGGGGGAGGATAATGGTCTTCCCCCAGTCTAGGGGGAGCACCGTGGGGAGCT
Organism: Desulfurococcales archaeon; assembly: GCA_027048265.1. Classification (GTDB taxonomy): domain Archaea; phylum Thermoproteota; class Thermoprotei_A; order Sulfolobales; family Fervidicoccaceae; genus JALTXS01. The sequence goes on along the minus strand of JALTXS010000194.1, from coordinate 4,838 downwards.
ACGTTATCTATGCTCTATCCTTCTACAAGAACGCCCCCCTGGCAATGGTGGTGGAAAAGGCCGAGCCCTTGTTGATAACGGGATGCGTCATCGGGGGCATCCCCCTCCTAGTTTTCGAGGAGAAGCCCGACTACGAGGAGCTGGACCGCTGCGGGAAGGCGGTTATCACAAGGAATAGTGGGGGCTATAAAATGGCATGCGTTACCGGCTGAGGGCACTACTCTCCATACCCCACGCCGTATTGGGACATCATCTCCAGCGCCTCCAGGAGCATCTCCCCCTCACCCGTCAGCGTCCAGCTGCGCCCTAGGTACTTGGCGGCCCTCGCTAGGAGAAGGGCATCCTTCACCTCCCCCAGGGTAAGCCGGGTCTCGTTCACCAGCTTGGCCACGTCGTCGGTACGGAGCTCCTTGACCGCCTTCAGCACCCTTACGAGGAGGGGGCTCACAGGCACAGCTATACCGGGGGACACGCCCGCTACTGCGTTCTTGAGCATGGCGCCCACACGGGTAAGCACAATCCTGCCGTTGGGCAGGGTCTCTATGAGGCCCCTCGCCTCCAGCCTGTCAATGGCCTCCGGGGGCGCCACCTCCTCGAGCGTCGCCCTTTCCACGCTCTTCTTGGCAGGTATCCTCTGGAGGACCCTCACCTCCAGCCGGGTAAGAAGAGGCCTGCGGGGCGTCTCAGAGAGCCTGGCTAGGAGATCGCCCTTCTTGGTCGGCCCGTTCACTCCCACCAGACCGTGCTCCCGGGCCGTGTTTATCCACTCTACGCTGGGGGACTCGAAGCTCCAGGGCAGCACGAGGGCCTTGACCCCTAGCACTGGCGCCCCGCTCCCAGCCCCGGGCGCCGTTGCGAGACTGTTACCCGCTGTGGATGGCCTGAACTGGTCTTGCCTGTCCTCCAACCTCTCAACGAGCCCCATGGACTCTAGGTGGAGGAGCGAGAGGGTGAGGTCCCGGGGCTCCTCCCCATACCTCTCCCTGTAGACCCTCTCTATAGCTTCCTTGTCGGGCTCCAGGTTGGGGTTCTCCCTCGACCGGTCCCAGGCCTCCTTGACGGCTATTAGAACGCGTTCGTCCTCCCTCCCAAGGGCAGCGGGTGGGGCCCTAACCACCCTCCGGTAGAGATCGAGTATGTCAAGCAGGAGCCTCCCCGCGTAGTCGAGGCCCCCGTCGGGCTTGAGGTAGCCCAGCAGGCCCAGCATGCGCCGGTCCTCCTCCCCCACGGGGGCGCCGTCGGCCAGCTTCCTCACCGCAGTTATTACGCGGGCGTTCACAACGCTTGGGAACGGGGCGTCGAGGTTGAGGCGGGCCACCAGCCTCTTCATCAGCCTGCCCGCGGAGGTCAGGGAGTAGTAGGCCGAGGTGGGCACGCTCCCCGTGACCAGGTCCATGGCCTCGAAAACGGGGAGCCTCTCGCCGTACTCCTCCCTCTTCGCGGGCCCCTGGGGGGCCTTCAACAGTTGGCGTGCCATGGACTTGGTGACCACGGGCCTCTGGTCGCCGAAGATGAGGGTGTCGACCAGTTCCAGGGCAACCTCGTTGAGCTCCCCGTCCTCGCTGAGCAGGCCCCTGTCACCCAGAACGGGCTTCCAAGAGCTGGGGGCTTCCCCACCGTATGCCAGCGCCTTTACCATGGTCATAACCCTGCTGTCTATCCAGGGGTCCGCCTCGGGCTTTCCCGCGAGCTCCCATAGCCTGTAAAGCCTCTGGCCCTTCTCGGTTATCCTGAACCGGTCCTCTCCCTCCAGGTCGTAGTAGCCCTGGGTGTAGCCCTCTAGGAGGACGTGGAGGGAGTTCTCCTGGCCCCCCAATAGTTCGGAGAGCTCGTCGGAGGCGAACCAGCCCCGTTCCCTTGTGGCGTCTATGGCTCTGAGGAGGGGTTGCGAGACCCTGACCATCGTAACCACCGGTTAGTCCCTTGGGTTTGCTTGTCTAATATATGTATGGTAGTTGCTTGTTTATTTTTCAAAAAGAACTGTAAATGTTTTAGAAAAAACACTACAAGTCATAATAGTGTTACAAATATCAAAAGATACCAAAACCTAATAAGCTCCCCCGACAAAGGCTAGACGGGTGACAACATGCCCCAGATAGTCGGTCTCACGCGTCTCGAGGCACTGTACCGGACCTTCGTGGGCCTGGACCTGGACAAGGGCAGGGCCCAGCGGATACTAGACATCGCCACCAAGAAGCTGGAAGACCTCTTCATAGAAGGCCAGCAGAGGGCATGGGCGAGGGGAAGCGACGTTGTGGAGTGGAGCGACCTGCCCATAACCCGTGGGCTAAGGCAGACCATCGAGCACTATCGGAGGGAGAGGGAGAGGCTGAACGACCCCCGGCTTGACCTGACCCCAATAGTCGAGCACCTAGAGCAGGAGATAAGCGGGCTCGTCATAGGTGAGAGCGTAAAGGAGTCCCTCCAAGACCTAGCGGCGACCATCCTTCTCCTGATAGGATATGTTATAAAGAGGGTCGACCCCAAGGCAAGGAAGCCAAGCGCCGAGGACATAGAAAGGACCCGGCAGATACTCGACCTGACCATATAGCACATAATCAAAGACACCCACAATATCCCCTCCCCCCAGGGCACACCCGTATTAAGGATTACGTGCAATACTAGATCCCGCTGATGAGCCCCCACGCGCCATCAGGCCGCCCGGGGAGGGGATGGAGACGCTGTCCTCTTTTCTGGAGAGGCTCAGAAGCATAGCGCCCCTTGCATATGCGGAGAAGTGGGTCCTTCTGGGAAGCCTGGCGGGGGTAGCTAGCGCCCTCTTCGTCACTGGCTTCTACTTGCTTCTACACGGCGTGGTGAGGCTTTCCTCGAAGATAATAGGAAGCACTTACATGCTATCCCCAATGGAGGCCGACCTCTCGGCCGCCGCCCTACTGGGGGGCTATGAGCCCCTAATGTTCTACCTAACCCTACTCGGGGGGGTCCTGGCGAGCTCCATACTAGTATACCGCCTTGCACCCGAGGCCGAGGGCCATGGCACGGACGCCGCGATAGCGGCGATACACAAGAGAGCCGCCCTAATAGGCTTCCGAATACCCCTTGTCAAGGCCATCGCTAGCGCAATAGCTGTGGGCACAGGGAGCAGCGGTGGGATCGAGGGCCCAAGCGTTCAGATGGGCGCGGGCGTGGGCTCCACGCTGGCCCGCCTTTTCAGGCTCTCCTTCCACGACCGCAGGATAATGGCAACAGCGGGGATAGCGGGGGCCCTCTCCGCGATGTTCAGGGCCCCCATTGGAGCGGCCTTCTTCTCCGTGGAGGTCCTGTACAAGCGGGACATGGAGATGCAGGCCTTCATGCCCAGCATGGTATCCTCTATAGTCTCATACACGATAACGGCGCCGCTCTACAACTACATGAACCCCCTCCCCAGCATACCCATGTCCGTCACAGCTATATACACCCCGGGCGCGTTGGCGCACCTGGTTCTCCTAGGGTTCTTCGTGGCCCCCTTCTCCCTCCTCTACGTCCTCCTCTTCACGGGGGCCCACAGGGGCTTCAACAGGCTCGTGGCCGAGAGGAGGCTACCCCTGGTAACCAAGCCCCTCCTGGGCGCCCTCCTTGCCGGGGTCATAATAGTCGTGGTCCCCGTAGCGGCTGGCTCGGGGAGGGGGGTGCTAGCCCTCGCGCTGGAGGGACGCATTGTCGAGCACCTGCCCCGCGCGGAGGGGGTCGTGCTGGGCCTCCTGCTGGTAACGGTCGCTGTCCTCAAGATGCTCGCCACCAGCCTCTCAATAGGCTCGGGGGCTAGCGGCGGCGTCTTCGCACCCGCGCTCCTCGCGGGCTCCCTGCTGGGCCTGGCCTACTACCACATAGTTACCCCCGAGGACCTTGCGCCCCAGTTCTTCGCCTACGTGGGCATGGCGGCATTCTTCGGCGCCGCCGCGAAGGTGCCCCTCGCCACCTCGGTGATGGTGGGGGAGATGGGGGGCAACTACCTCCTCATAGCACCCACCCTGATAACAGCCCTGATAGCGAGAGAGCTGGTGGGGGAAAGGAGCATCTACGAGAGCCAGCTCCCACGGCGCCCCAAGGAGGAGGCGGTTACCGCGGAGCTCCTCCTAATGCTCTACAAGTCCGCCCGCCGCGTCCTAGTGGACGAGATAGTTGACAGGAGCTACCCCACAGTAAAGCCAAACGACACGCTGGGCAAGGCCCTCGACGCCATGGCCCGCTCTCGGAAGGGCCTCGTCCCCGTTGTCGACGAGGAGGGCCGCCTCGTGGGCGTTCTGGAGCCCGAGGACATTGACGAGGCCCTGGGCTCGGGCCTGGGCCTCAACGACCCCATCCACAGGGCCCGGGTTAGGCTCGCCCCCCGCGTCCCCCTGGGCTCCACCATCGAGGTTGCTATAGAGAGGATGATAGCCCGCTCCACCGACTATGTCGCCGTGGTGGACGGGCAGCAGAGGTACGTGGGCGTCATAACAGTGGATGACCTAAACATAGCTCTGGCCTTCCTCCTAGCGGACAGGGAGCGGCCCACGGGCCGCCGCTAGGCTTCCGCTAGCGCCTCCTGGAAGGCCCTGTGGAGCTCCTCGTCGAACGCGACCAGTATGACACGCCGGGGCCGCTCCCGGGACGAGTGCTCCCTCAAGGCCCTAACCATGGCCCTCGCCGCCTCGTCGACGGGAACACCCCCCACGCCCGTCCCCATACCGGGGAAGGCCACGGTCTCCACGCCAAGCCTCTCCGCCTCCCGGAGCGCGGCGAGGGTGGCCTTGTAGACGTTCTCAACGCCAATCCTCATGGCGGGTTTCTCCATGGTGGGGGCGTGGATAACGTAGCGCGCCCGAAGCCTCCCCGCCCCCGTCGCTATCGCC
>JALTXS010000193.1 GCA_027048265.1 Desulfurococcales archaeon | reverse complement strand
GATTCGGGAGGATAAGGTGTCCTACGGCGACTATGAGTGCCGGGCCCTCGTGGGGGGAGAGGGGCCTCCTGAGCTGGTTCTTCTTCACGGTTACTCCTTCACCTCCGACGTATGGGATGAGGTGGGCTTACTGGCTAGGCTGGATTCCTCCAAGGTGCCCTTCCTGGCCCTGGACATGCCCTATGGCATGAAGAGCGAGTGTAGCAAGAGGACCCGGGACATGGAGCTCAACATGGGCTTCCTCGAGGGTGTGCTCGAGAAGAGGGGAAAGAGTCCGGGCGAGGTCGCCTTCCTCGGCGCTAGCCTGGGGGGACACGTTGCCCTCAGGATGGCTGCCCGGTGGGGGGCCCGGGGACTCATACTGATAGCCCCCGTGGGAGTTGACGACCCTGATGTTCAGAAGGGGCAAGCGAGGCTCTCGGGCATACCCTCCCTCATCATATATGGTGACCGCGACCCGATTGTCCCGAGGGAGGACATGGAGAAGCTAAGGAGCCTCCTAGGCGAGAAGGCCCAGCTCGTCATATATGAGGGAGCAGGGCACCCCGCCTATCTATACGAGAAGGACAGGTTCACCCAGGAGGTACTCGACTTCCTCAGGCAGAGGGGCATAGCCCGGTGAGCCCGGGAGAACCGGGCCATGGAGGAAGACCTCCTAAGACGGATGGGCATATGGGCCCGACTGGGCGGCGAGCCCCTATTCAGGCTCCCCTCACCCCCGCGTGCGTGCAGGGATTTCCTTGTTAGGGAGGACCGGGTTCCCCCACACACGGGTGCCCCGGCGCCGGGTGGTGGGAGAACCCTGTTCCTCCTGGTAAAGGAGGGTCTCGACACCCTAACCGCCCTCAGGCGGCTTTCGATGCGACTGGGCGTAGGCACACGGGGGTGGGGTTTCTCAGGGCTCAAAGATGCACAGGCGCTTACCTCCCAGTGGGTCACAGGGCCCTCGGGGCTCGTTGTCGAGGTTGGGTCAAGGGTGTTCTTCGATGGTGGACTAGCAATATCGCTGGCCCACGTCAAGGCCCCCTTAGCGCGCGGGGCTCACCCCTCCAACCACTTCGCCCTGAAAACAGGGTGGTGCGGGAAGCTTAGGAGGGTCTTCGCAAACTTTTTCGGGCCCCAGAGGTTCGGGTGGGAGAGGCCCCTAACCCATGAGCTGGGCCTGGTCCTCCTCTCGAGGGGCGCCGAGGGGCTCTATGAGGCCATCCGTAGCAGGGGGAAGGGTCGCCTGGGGTGGTGGGAGAGATCCTTTGTGGAGAGGTATGAGTCGTCGCCCAAAAGGTGCTCCTCGAACGTAAGCTGGTGCCTAGCCCCTAGGCTCGCGTCTCTTCTGTTGGAATCAGTGTCCGCCTATGCTTTCAACGAGTGTCTGTCCAAGCTCATCGACGATGGGGACCGAATTCGGGTAGGCTTTGACCTGGGCTACGTATGGGGGCGGGGAGACCCAGGTAGGATGGGGGTCTCCTGGTCAGGGCCGGGTAGAAGGCACATGGAGTGCGTTCTACGCCTGTTAAGGAAGCTGGGGGTCTCCTTGAAGGAGCTTCCACGAGAGGTGGCTGGACTTGTACCCCGGGGCAGAGCCAGGCCCCTTGCTGTTGAGGCTGAGGGCCTCAAGGGGTGTGGCTATCGGGGGGAGTGGGCCTGTTTCAGGCTGATGCCTTCCGCTTATGCTAGTTCGCTTCTCTGGGAGAATGCCGTGGGGCTGATGGGGTGGCTGGGCTCGTCCTGTAGAAGGAGTGTCTTCGCCTAGAACGCGCTACTCCAGCCTTACCCTTATGGGCACCTCAAGTATCTCCTGGAGGGCCTTCTCTATATTGGAGGGCTTGGTGGGGAG
>JALTXS010000192.1 GCA_027048265.1 Desulfurococcales archaeon | reverse complement strand
GCGCCCGCCCCGTAGGACCAAGGGAGGGGGAGTCATACCCTGCCCCCGGGGTGGAAGCCTCTGGGGCCCTGATTTCAGGGATACGGGGGATCCCTGGGACCGGAGGTTCACGCGGCGGGACCTTGAGGGACTGGTGGAGAGGTATAGGGGGCTGGTTGAGGGGGAGCCCCGTGTCCTGGGGGGACTGGCGGGGACCCGGGTGGTCAACGTTCCTCGGGACGACTTCATCCTCAGCTCCCCGGCCCCGGGGGTGGTCTACGCGTTCGGCGTTGACTCTCCCGGGTTGACAGCGGCCCCCCTGCTGGCCTCTATGCTCCTCGCGAGGGTGGGCGTGAGGGTTTAATACAGGGGCCTCGTAACGACATGTAGCGTACCCCTGGAGGTGTGCTTTGGATGCCCGTGTTTCCCAGCAGGGAGTGGGCGGAGGAGTTCTGCAGGGCCCTAAACGAGAGCCCCAGCTACCGTTCCTCGGGGCAGGGGTGGGTCTGGCCCATCTTGTTCAAGGTCCGCACACGGCCCGGTGAGCCCCCGGGGCTCTTCCCCCGGGAGCCGGGGTTCGTCCTGGAGCTGGAGAACGGCGAGTGCAAGGGCGTTGACTGGCACGATGACGCGCGGGGCGTGGAGGCCCCCTTTGTCATATCCGCGGGCTACCGGGACTGGAAGGATGTTATAGAGGGCCGGGTTAACCCCATGATGGCTATACTGAGGAGGAAGCTCGTGGTGGAGAAGGGCGACGTGAGCATCCTCCTCCGCTACCCCAAGGCCGCCCTCGACATGGTCGCGGCGGCGCAGAGGGTGGGGCTAGACTAGATAGCGGGGCTTCGAGGGTGATACGGGGTGCCCCCTGAGAGGATGAAGGCCGCCAGGCTCGTCGAGTACGGGAGGCCCCTGGAGATACAGGAGGTCCCCGTCCCAAGGCCCCGGGGCCCCGAGGTCCTGGTAAAGGTTGTTGGCTCGGGGGTCTGCCACAGCGACGTGCACATCTGGAGGGGGGAGCTGAGGGACATAGCCCCCGCCGAGCCCCCACTGACCCTGGGCCACGAGGTCTCGGGGGTGGTGGAGGAGGTGGGGGAGGACGTGCCCCCCACCATATACCCGGGCCTCCCCGTGCTCGTCTACAGCTTCTACTGCGAGCAGGACGACCGGTTCGCCCGCCGGGGCCTCTACCAGCTCTGCGGCCTCCGGTCGGGGGCGGGCATATTCCTCCACGACGGGGGCTTTGCCGAGTACATGCTGGTCCCCCACCACCGCTACCTCGCGCCCGCCCAGGGCCTGGGGGACCTCGCGGCCGCGGCGGTGCTGAGCGACGCGGGCCTCACGGCCATGAGGGCGGTGAACAAGGCCCGGAGGGCCCTGGAGGACGACGAGGTTCTCCTCGTGGTGGGCCTGGGGGGCACGGGGTTCTTCGGCCTCCAGCTTGCCCGCCTCCTCACGGGGGCTAGGATAGTGGGTGTGGACGTGAACCCCTCCAAGATAGAGGCTGCGGGGAGGGCCGCCCGCCTGGCCAATGGAGACGTCCTGGTGGACGCATCCAGGGGCGATGCCAGGAGGCTTGTCCTGGAGGCAACGGGCGGGGAGGCGCCTAAGGTCGTGATAGACTTCGTGGGACTTCCCAAGACCCTGGAGACCTACCTGGGCCTCCTAGCACCCACGGGGACCTACGTCCAGGTGGGCCTGGGCAGCCCCATGGGGCCCCCGATACCCATTCACAGGCTGGCCACCCTAGAGCAGACCATAACGGGGGTGCTCTACGGGAGCTACGACGAGCTCCTGGCCCTCATAGACCTGGCGAGAAGGGACCTGGTGGATTACACGAGCCCCGTGGAGAAGATACGCCTGGAGGACGTGAACAAAGCCCTCCAGAGGCTAGTA
>JALTXS010000191.1 GCA_027048265.1 Desulfurococcales archaeon | reverse complement strand
TCTCAAGGCACCTGGACCGCGCCGGTTACAGGGTCCTAAGATGCGCGCCCAGGGCGAGCGACTCGGGCGAGAAAGCCCTAATAGCATGCCTCCTTGAAACGCCCATCCTCCCCCACCTCTCACTGGCTAGGGGACCCCCATTCACTAGGAGGGAGAACTCCGTAGATTTCCTAGAGCGTCACATGTACACCCCCGGGGCCGGGCCCTGGGTCAGGGAGGGGAGGCTCGAGTCCTTCGTTCAGAGGAGGAGGATAAACTGCGTAGACGAGGCCGAAGAAGCCCTCACAAGCGTGATGCCCATGGGGCTCAGGGACAAGGCTACCACCACCGTGGGCCTCCTACCCTGGCTATGGGACGAGTTCGTGGACGAGGAGCGCGTCTGGGTAATGGAGTTCCTATGGGGTAAGCCCCGATGGCTCCTACCCTACCTGTTCACCCGGAGAGGGGTCTATGCTATCCCCCGGGAAAGGCCCCCGCCCTCTGCGAGAGAATGAGGATGTGGCTCAAGCCCTTCGTGGACCTAGATGGCCTGAGGCTCCTAGACAGGGGCACCGACGCCCTTGTGTTCCTAGAGCGTGGGGGAACCGTCATAAAGGTCCCCCGCCTAGACTCCAACTACAGCCCCCTCCACGAGGCCCGGGTCCTCCTCAGACTCCAGTACACGTCACGTCGAAGGCTAGCGCCCCGGGTCTTTTCCTACAACCCCTACTACCTCAGGATGGAGAGGATAGCCTGCCCCTCCGTGGACCAGCTCCTGGAACAGGGGCATATGGATAGGAGGAGTGTGTGTCTTATGCTTGAGGCCGCTCTCGAGCTTGACAGGCTGGGGATAGACCATGGAGAGGTCGCGAGACCCCATAAGCACGTCAGGATATGTGGAGAGGACGTGGTGTTCATAGACTTCGGGAGGGCGAGCACGCGGAGAAGGCCCCGCAACTTCACCTCACTCGCCTCCTTCGTCCTTACCCATTCCCATGTCCTGTGGAAGGGCCTTGAAAACAGGGTGTGGAGCAGTGGCGGCGAACTTCTTGGGATACTAAGGAATTACAAAAAGGGGGACCCAGGCCAGGCATATGCATTCCTAGAGGCCATAGGATGCCCCCTACCAGAGAAGGAAAGTGGGCCAGGTGGGTAAAAACGGGTGTTGTAGGGACCTGGGTCGGGCGGGAGACTAGGGGGTGCTACGCTGTTTCTTTCACTTCCTCTGGTTTCGGCAGGCCTTTCATTAGGTCGAGTATGGTGTCCGTTACTTTCACAAAGTAGTGGTCACCTACCCTGACTGGGGTTAGGCCCAGCTTCTTGGCGGTTTTCACGCTGGTTATGATAATATCGCTTTGGCTAGGATAGGAGAGCCTGCTCTTGCAATGGGGGCACGTGTACCCGTATCTGCTAAGTATTTCTCTTATCGAGGGCACTCCCACGTAATCCTGCCCCACCCGTTCCAGGTAGTGGAGTACCCTCCCGCAGTTCTTGCACCTGTAAACCAGGGGCATGAGGGGACACCGGTCAGTACTATTGGTCTTCCTGTGATTAGTATTATTCCAACAGTATTACCCAGTAATACCAGACGGTATTACCATTCGTGTAGAAATACCATTTTTAACAAAAATCCCACAAATAGACCACCAGCCAAGGTAATACTAATGGAGGCCATTTATTAAAAAGGCAGGCCCCATCCCTTAAATACCCAACAACAGGCAAAGGCGGAGGAGAATGCCAAGTAGGAGAAAGCCATCAGAGCCAACCCTATGGAGGCTCCACAATCTATCCGAGGCTCGGAAGAACATAAGCCAAACCGCTTGGGACAAAGTACTCGAACGCTACAAGACATCCGCTCCCAATCCCCCGGTTCGCCACATATCCGTAAATGGGGAGGTGACAGAGCTCGGTGAAGGCCCCTCTAATCTAACGGTGGTAGCAGCCCACCT
>JALTXS010000190.1 GCA_027048265.1 Desulfurococcales archaeon | reverse complement strand
CCGCCCAGACCCCCTACAAGGCCATATACAAGGGCAAGATATACTACTTCTGCAGCCCCCAGTGCAAGAAGGCCTTCCAAGAGAACCCCGAATACTACCTAGAGCACGGCCCCCAGGGAATGCCCGGGGAAAAGGGGCCCTCGGGACAGGGCCACGCACACGGGGGCCACGGCGGGCATAGCCATGGCCACACTGGGCACTCCCACGGTTGTGGTTGCTAGGGAGTCTGGCGGAACAGGTATTAGTTTCAACAACCCTATATTTTGAGACGCCCCGCTCTTACACGGGGGCGGCGACTGGCCCCATGTCCAACGAGCCCTACACAGGGTGGAGGAGAAAAGGTTTCAACTATCAGGATCCCCGCAAGGTTCTCCAGAACCTAGTGCAGAACACCTTTCTGACCCCTAGGGAGGCTCTCCTCCCCACTCCTCTTGCCTTGGACTATAGGCTCTCACGTGACGTGGTCGCCTCTAGGGACAGGCCCGAGCACGACTTGAGCCACGTGGACGGCTACGCTATAAGAGCCTCCGACGCGGGGCCGGGAAGGTGTCTTAAGAGGGTTAAGGGGGTCGACCCCAGGGCGGCGCAAGTTTACGAGCTGGGGCCGGGTGAGGCGGTCTACGTGGACACGGGGTTCCCCCTGCCCCGGGGTGCCGACGCGGTGGTCCCCGTGGAGGAGGCCCGGTTGGTGGAGGGGGGAGACTGCATAGAGGTGGATGGTGCTAGGAGGGGGGAGAACGTCATCCCCCGGGGCATAGACTATAGGAAGGGCCAGGTACTCGCCCGCAGGGGGGAGAGGATCACGGGGGCCCATGTTAGGCTCCTCCTCGATGCGGGCTTCGCGGGTGTGTGGGTCTACGAGAGGCCCCGCATAGCCCTCCTCCCCATAGGCGACGAGCTCGCCCCCCCACCCAGGTCGCCGGGCGAGGAGCCACCCGGCGGGGGGAGGGTCTGGGAGTCCTCGAGCTTCCTGGTAAGGGGCCTGCTCTCCCACCTGCCCGTCGAGGTGGAGGTCCTAGACATAGTGGAGGACCGGGGGGAGGCGATTGTAGAGAGGGTCAGGGGGCTGGTGGAAGAGGGAAGGCATAACATTATAGCGACTATCGGGGGCGCGTCCCTGGGTCGGAAGGACAAGACTTGGGAGAGCCTGAGGGAGAGCCTCAGACCCCGATACAGCTACAGAGGCATAAGAGTGGTCCAGGGGCGCGTGAACAGCGGCATGGCCCTCGACAGGGCGATAGTACTCAACCTCCCAGGGTTTGTCCAGAGCACCTTCACGGGAACCGTGCTCATACTCGCCCCCCTGGCCAACTGGCTCTCCGGAGGCCCCCTCGACCCCCAATACCCCTGCTTCCAGGCCCCCCTTGCCGAGGAACTCCACCTGGGGGGCAAGAGAAGGGAGTTCTACAAGATGAGGTTCGCCTACCTCCATTCCAGCGGCAAGGGGGTGGTTGTTGAGCCCCACGTGGAGAGCAGCATGGTGACGCCCATAACCAGCAGCCTAGGCTTCACCCTTATTCCCCCGGGAGTCGAGAAGCTGGAGCGGGGCACTCCTATAACCATCTACGACCCCCTGTGGAGGAAGGGCCGGGTGGACTGCCCCCAAGGCCCCCTGGGGCCCATAGAGATTCCCTCCAAAGACTAGGCCCCATGACGCGCGCCCGGGGGCCGGGAGAACTCCTCCAGCAGGTGGGGCACCAGCGCGTCCAGGAGCTCCACCGCCAGGGACGCCGCCCGGGGGCTCCCCGGAACAACCGCTACCAGAGCCTTGCCCACCTGGTAGAGGCCCGCCCGGCTCCCCAGCCCCCGGGGCCCAGCCTCGCCAAGGCTCCTGCGGCGGAACTCCTCCCCGAACCCGGGGAAGTCCCTCCAGGAAAGCCTTGAAACAACGTCGACGCTAACGTCCCTAGGGCTGGGCCCAGTGCCCCCCACCAC
>JALTXS010000189.1 GCA_027048265.1 Desulfurococcales archaeon | reverse complement strand
ACAGGCTCCTCGGGGAGTCTGAGATAGTCCTCATAGTACTCGACGCCCGTAACCCCCTTGGCACCCTCTCCCGCCGCCTCGCTTCCTGGGCGAGGAGGAAGGCCGAGCACTGGATCCTGGTGCTGAACAAGGCCGACCTAGTGCCACCCGAGGTGGTCTTCGCCTGGCGGGGTCATCTCGAGGAGAAGATAGGCGCCCCAACGGTGGCCACGAGCGCCACCCAGCGTATGGGCACCCTCCAACTACGCAGGCTCCTGCGGCGCCTCTCCAAGGATATAGAGGGACCCCGGGTGAGAATGCTCGTCGCGGGGGTCCCCAAGACGGGTAAGTCGAGCCTCATAAACGTCCTACGGGGCCGCCACAGCGCGCCCACGAGCCTCTACCCGGGATCCCCGGGCTACACGAGGACGTATACCCTCTACCGCCTGGAGGGCCGCCTCTACGTCTACGACACCCCCGGGACGGCGCCGGATGTGAGCGACGAGCTGGAGAGGCTCATTAGGATATACCCTCCCGAGAAGCTCCGGGCCCCCGAGAAGATTGCTGCCCGCATAATAGAGAGGGTCTCCACCCGGTTCCCCCACCATGTCAGGGAGGTTTACAAGGTGGACGAACCCGGGAACCCCTACCATGTCCTAGAGGAGATCGCGAGGAGGAGGGGATGGGTGGAGAAGACCACGGGAGAGCCCCTGGTGGAGCAGGCGGCCCTGGTGGTGATAAGGGACTACCTGAGCGGGAGGCTCCTCTACTACGAGGAGCCCCCCAGGTAGAAAGAGTGCCTCTCCCATGAAGGGGAGGGGTCAGGAGACCTCCTCCAGGCTTGCCCTTATCCCCTCTAGGAAGCGGAGCCTCTTGGGTATAGGCGGGTGGGTGCTGAATATCTCCACGAGGGGGCTCTCCTCCATCCCCATGAGCCTCTCCACCACCTCGTCTATGTCCTCCACAACGACCCTCCTGCTCCGCTTCCTGCGGGGCCACAGGGGCTCGTAGGGCTCGTAGTACATGCCCCCCGTGGTGTTTATCAGGTAGTTGGCGAAGAACAGCATTGCCATGGACTGGTTCGTGTTGGCAGTGACCTCGGGGTTGGACTTGAAGGTCACGTAGAGCCTGGCGAGGGCCCTTTGGAGGCTCCGGGGCCTCCCCGTGAGCCCGGCGCTGTAGGCGTCCGCATAGTACTCGCGGAGCCGGTTGAAGTGTGTCACGAGGAACTGGAAGAGGAACCCCACTATTACCAGGACCAGGCCCAGCCCCATGTAGTAGAGGACAGCATTGCCCCTCCTGCTATCACCCCCGGCTAGCCAGCCCCAGTAGAGGAGCATCTTGCCCAGGTAGTAGAGGGCCACGGGGAGCAGGCTCAGGGCCAGGATGACCATCACGTCCCGGTGCTTGAGGTGGCCCAGCTCGTGTCCCAGGACCGCGACAACCTCGTCACGGGGCATGGTCTCGAGGAGACCCCGGGTCACGGCAACATAGTTGCCCTTAAGCGGGCTGCCGTAGGCGAAGGCGTTGGGCATGTCCACGTCCGCCACGACGATCTTGGGCTCCCTGGAGAACCCCGCCCTCCTCGCCAGGCTCCTGAGGGCGTCCACGAGCCACTCCTCTCCCGCCCGGGGCTCCCGGGTGTGGTAGATGGCGTTAATTATGCTGGGGCTGAACAGCCACTGGAGCACCATGAGGAGGGTCATGAACCCAATGGCTCCGTAAAGCATGGCGGGGGAGGCCTGGAAGTAGTAGAGAACCAGGTAGAGGGCCCCCAGGCTCCCCAGTATTACAGCGGCGGCGGTGAGGCTCATGGAGGACTTGAGGCCCCACAGGCTCCTAGGAGGCCCCCTGACCAAACGGGGAGCCGCAAGCGCAAGGCCCCCCACCACGAGGGCCATGGCCACACCCGCGAGCAGCATGCCGAGCATCATGTAGGGGCTCAGGAAGAAGAACACCATACCAACCACCTCCCATAAACAGGT
>JALTXS010000188.1 GCA_027048265.1 Desulfurococcales archaeon | reverse complement strand
ACTTCAAGAGTATTAAAAACCTCAAAATAGAACTAAGCAAAGGTCCCAATGTTCTCGTCGGTGCGAATGCTTCTGGGAAAACCAACATCCTCGAAGCTATAGATTTTCTCAGGCATGCCCTCACGGAGGCCAGGAGAAAGACTCCTTACAGGCCCCACCTTCCCAAATACTGGAGGGCTCTTGACATTATATATGGAAAGAACCCCAGTCTTCCCATACGCATTGGTCTAGAGTTCAGCTACTATTGGCCAGCGCTTAGAAGGCGTCTAAGGAGAAATTCATCCCGACAGAGGCCCTATAGGCAGACCCGGGTATCGTTCATCGCAGAATTCACATACTCGCCCACGGAGGACACGCTAGAACACACTCGCTTACTGGTTGAAATAGGGAAAACCCGCAAGACAAGCCTTACCATTATTGGGAAAAGGAAACTGATACTGGAAGCGCCCCGAATAAACGAGCGCATTTCGAAGATTTTGGAAAGGCTTAATCCTAAGCAAAGAGAGCAAATAGAAGTTTACGGAAACAAGGTTATCTATACATCGCCTCCTGAGACGACAATGACTATGATAGATGTTGTATCTCTGATAGAGCAGATAGAGACCCGTGTTAGAATGGAAGAGAAGGCCCGCGAAAGGATAGTCAGAGGAGAAGAATATGTTTTCCCATTCGGGCCTATCTTATACGAATTTGACTACAGCCCTACAGTTACGCCTCAGGGAGCCCTACTGAAAAATGTCCTACCATCGCCTCCAAACCCCATAAATATAATATACATAACTATCCCTGAGATGCTTTCACGTATTGTGCTTCTAAGGCACCCTGACATTGGGGCTCTCTCAGAGCCCCGCAAGATAATGGGTGGTGACAGGCTTGACGAGAGAGCTAGAAATCTCCCAGAAGTTCTCTTCTCTTACAGAGGAAGTAGGGGAGAGGACCCGCCGAGGCTCCGACGAGCCTTAAAAACAATGTTTCCCAACATATTCATAGCACCCAAGGTTGTACATGGCAATATAGTCCTTTTTGCAGAGGAAGGAGACCTTGAGCTTGCTCCTCCTAACTTACCTGACGGCCTGTTCAAATTTGTCTCGCTTATGCTAGCCTTGGACCTTGAGCCCACTCTGTTATTGGTGGATGAAATAGAGAACAGCATGCATGCGCGGCTTATTGAATATGTTATTGATGAATTTTCTTCACTCTCGATACCAGTGTTGTTGGCAACTCATTCTCCTACCGTTATTGATTTGGTGGGCATGGATAGGATACTGGTGGTTCGAAGAGACCCTATATCAGGAACCATAGTTAAGAGGCCCTCCTCTATAAAAGAACTAGTATCAAGGCTCGAAAGTGAAGGCATAACCATAAGCGACCATATGATTTATGGCGAGACTTATCAATAACAGGTCGGATAAGTATGGGCTTGGTCTTTGTAGAAGACTACCATGGTGTAGTCTTCCATAATGCATTGATAAAAAAATTAGTAGAAAACAGTTTTCTTAGCAAAGATGTATTTAAAAAAATAATAGTTAAGAGAATGCCCAGCAAAAAATGCAACCCTGCGCTGAGGAGCAAGATAAGTGCTTCTGTAACTTTTCGAAAAGAGAAAAAAGTGCTCATAGTAATAGATAGCGAGGGGCATAGACCAGAGGAGGCAAGGTACATGTTTGTTGAGAGGCACTTTCAGATCCCACGAAGCTTTGACTTCAAAGTTGCAATAGTTGAACCCAGGCACGAGGCATGGCTCTGCATAGGCCTTACGGGCAGGAAGGGAACACGCGGGTGCAGACACGAACCTGAGGCCATTCTTTCTAGAATATTCGGGAGACCCTATCAAAAACACATGTTAGGAGAACATGTACACAATGTAGACTTGGAATCGTTAATGGGCGAGCGTGACTTTAAAGAATACTCCCAGCTTCTAAAATGGGTAGCTACAGCCAGAAAATAGGCGCTGTAGGATGACATATCTACTTGGTATTTTTAAATAATATCTGAATACTTTTTATTTAAAACATAAATAAAAAAATAAAAGAAAACATAGAAATCTGACCGACAGCTAGTGTGTTAGCAGACCTGGTTCCCTTCTATGATTGCATAGCATTATGCTTCTCAATCACGTCAATCACGACAAAAACCACCCCAAAATCGATGGAAAAATTGTATATTTCAGCCGAAGGTATAAGTTGGAAAAGTATATTCCTGTATGCCTGTATAGTTCTAAAGAGAAGGCGGTTAGCTTTTAATCGTTTGTGACATGAATCAGCTGAGACAGGTTTCTTCACAGCCCTACACACGGGCTCTGCGTGTTGCTGGGGGTCATCATCTCACACAAGATTAAGAACAATACTTACAGATATTGACTATTAGAGAAACTACCTTGTGGTATTTGTAACAATCTTTTCTTAACTTCCTCCCAGCATTCAGGCTGCTGTCCCCCTTGACCATTCAGCCTATAACGTATAAGCTTTTTGTTATTATCCTCTTTGATCTCAGCAATTTTTATTAGTAGGCCTGCATGTGCCATCAAATTACGCATAAAGCTGGTATTATTAACGTTACTTGCCTCACATGGTTTGTTAGGATACTTATTTTTTCCAAATTCTATCTGTGTTCTCCCTTGTTTTATATTATCTAGCTCTTTTTGTGAGAACAGCTAGAAGTAAGTGGGCATTAGCTTTGTTATTTTCCCAAGGTCATCTAAGCTTAGGCCCTCTGTGTAGGGGTTGTTTACACTTATTTGGTCGGCGTTGTTGTAGGCGTAGTTGGAAAGTGTTGCTAGTAGGAAGAGTTCCTCCATAAGGGCTCCGTCGAATGCTAGGTAGGGGTAGATCTTGTGTTTTTCCGAATCTATAGTGGTTTTATTCTCTTGGAGGTTTCTTAGCCTGTCCACTCCTTCTATTAGGGTTTCTATGGGGGGCTTGTTTGGCGAACTGTCCTTTACCTCCCTTGCAAGCAGGTAGAAGGCTAGTGGCATAGAGTAGAGGAGGGCCGAGGCAGCCCTTCTCCCGTGTAGTAGGAGTTCTTTGAACCCAAGCGAGTTTTCCCCGTGGAAAGTTCCATCGACTATGCTTGTATAGTTACCTTGCTTGCCACTGGCCTTGAGGTACCTGTTCAGAACTATGGGTGGTCTTATTTTGTCTTCAATATGGTTGCTAGGTACCCTGGATACTGCCTCGATTACCACCTCTCCTAGTACTTCTAGGGGTTTCACGGTCTGCTGCATCACCTTTCTCACAGTCAACTTTGCATCATAGGGATTCGAGGGAGGTGGAAGAGGGATGGGGTCGCTATTGTAGAGTAGAAGCTCGTATTTGGGTGGGTTTTCCCCTTTTGACATGGCTATACCATGGAGCCTCCCTCAACGCCATCTGCGCCGCGTGTGAGAAGAGCGAGGGAGCGTAGTTCTGCCCGTGGGTCAGGTCCACGGCAAGTGTTCTCGCTTTGGTTTCTCGGAGGTGCTTCAGGAGTAGGAAGAGGGATTCCGCGTAGAAACTGCTCATCATATTAACCCTTTTCTCCTCCCCATCAGGCTCGAATACACCGTACTCCCAGTTGTTGTAACGGCCCCTCCCCGGCACGACTTCTATGACGAGCCTCCCCTTGCGGTCGAGCCTAGTGAACGCTTCTGAGCATGAGCATTCTTTAATCCAGTCCCTCACTATCCTTTCTGCCCATCTCCTCACCTTCCTGTAATCGAGGTCATCGCCTTCATCTAGGCGCTCTCCATGCAGGAACCCAGGAGAGCATAGATGCTTTGCGGTCTCTGGCTTCGAGAAGGCTATGGTGTCCTGAACCACTATTACTACCCTTTCTGGATTAATCATTTCAGTAAGGAGACTGAGACTCGTCCTTGATATCATGGGATTCAGGTACTGTTCTTCTGCCTGGTAGACAGCTAGGCTCCATTTTAGGGGCAGTCCCCAGGTTGCTACCAAAAGTAGGGGATGCTTCCTTTCATTACACGTATGTGTCTGGCTCAATGGGTTCACCCCACCTCCTCTTTGTGCTTGCATTGTCTCAGGACGCCCATGGCGCTGGCCAGGTGCTTCACCCAGTCTGCTACGCGTATCTTGGCATCCTCGGTCTCCGTGACAAGGCCCAGCTCTTGGAGGTGTTCCAGTGGCTCAAGTTCTGGGCTGTAGTTAGTAACTTCTCTGGCCGTTGGCTTGTCAAGGCCTTCGAGCGAGAGTAGGCTGCAGAGCCAGCCCGTGTCGAGCTTAAGGGCTATGCGGGGGAGTATGACGGGGACTCTGAACCTCTCGCTTATGTAGTACACCGCATCTACCATGGGGTGGAGGAAGCTCACTAGCGTTGTGAAGGCTGTCTCGGGCTTGAAGCCGCCCGTAGCGTTCACGAGGACTTTGGCGCGTGGGTTGCTCTTTTCAATGTCCCCTAGTGTATCCAGGATGGCTTTGACCAGGTTGTAGAGGCCCTGGGGGAACTCCTGGGGAGAGGAATAGCCCTCCACGGGCCTTGTCTCAACCCTCACCCCCCGGGAGGACAGGTGGAGGTCCAGCACCCTTGCGGCCAGAACCCCCTCGGGAGTCCGGGTGTAGAGTAGGACAACAGAAACGTGGCGGAGGTTCTCCGTGTTTCCAATTATCCCGTAGAATGCGTTAAGCTCCGCAGAGGCCCGCCGGGGGTACTCTCCCACGAACCGGGCCAGGCTCTCGACGAACCTCCTGACATCGGAGCGGCGTGTCTCTTCCCTCAGCAGCGACTCGTAGTCGTTCCACCCTATATCGCCTAATGCCCCAGTTCGCTTCATCTGCTCCACGTCTATCCCGAGAGAACCCAAGAGTTCTAAATCCTCGCCATTGGCTGCCCTGGCGTAGTTGGCCAGTATGCTGGTACCGACTGTGAATATGTGAAAGGAGGGAGAGGTTTCCATGTACTCTGCCTCCTCTTACTCTTTTTAACAAGTATGGTTGGTTTGATACTATTTTAATGAATCTATACCGATCCCAAGAATCCCGCAAAAAGCCAGACGTTTGATGGGCTCAGGTATTCACAAGTCATAATCCCTCAAGTGGCTTGCAGGGAAGTTCCTGCCCAGGCGTCTCAGCAGCTTCTCGTCCGCGGTGTAGAGCGGTGCATTAAGGCTAACGGCGAGGGCGGCGTAGGAGGCATCGTATATGGTGATGCCCTTCCCTAGGGCGAGGGCTACAGTATCGGCCAGAAGGCTCCCCTCCAGAGGGTGGAGGGTTATCTGGAGGTCCACGAGAGCTCTTCCCGCCCGGGTGAGGTCCTCCTCGCCGAACTCCCCCGTGTACTTGAGGGCGTTGAGGACCTCGTAGGGGAGGAGGCTGGGGGCGTGGAGCCCAACACGTCCCCCCACGTGGTCTTGGAGAATCCTCAGGGCCTCCGTGGTGTATGGTTCCTCCACGAACCACTTGACAACCACGGAGGCGTCAACCACAAGCGCCTTCAACGGCGGGCTTCCCTCCAGCGCCGTATCTCCTCCGTACTGCTCCATCCCTCTACCCTGCGGCGGAGAGAGTCTATGTTGCGTAGCGCCCTCTCCATGCGACGCTTGTCCCTGGAGGACCTTAGCCGGGCCATCTCGGCCTCAACGACCTCCTCAATAGCCCTCCTAACAACGGCGCTCCAGTTTATGTGGTCCAGCTGCTCCATCTTGCGCTTTAGCTCCTCGTCTATTCGGAAACTAACCACCACACCCATCCGCAACCTCCCCAAGTACAATGTATTACAAAACGCGTAATAAAAATGTTACAATTAACAACACAGGCCCTCAGTAAGGCTAGCCAGTAACCATAAGCCTGTCCTCCGCCCCTGGGAGGAGACGGAGCCTCTCCAGCAAGCCACCAAGCATAGGTCCACTAGGTCTCCTGACCACTAGCCTCTGCCCAGCCCTGAGCTGGTTGGCCAACTGCATATAGTAGGCGTCTTCCAGGACCTCCCAGTCCTCCCTATGAGTGGGCTCCTCGACCAGCACGAGCCCATAGCCCTCCAAAACACGCTGGGCCAACCAATCCCTCTCGGATGCAGCCAGGCTTCTTTCAATGACGAGGTTCAGACCCCTCCTACGGTCCCGCTCTATCGTGCCAAGCCCCTCCAGGAAGCCCAGGGCACCCTCATCCACTTTTATGCCCAGAAGGCCGAGTACCTCTAGGAGGGCCTCACGCGCTCCCCGAGGATAAGAAAGGGTCTTCCTCTCCCAGCTGCGTGGGTAAATAAGGGCGGGGGCGAGGTCGGTGAACCGGGCCGCCAGGCCCTCTTCCTCGAAAGCGCTAGCTACCTCCTCCACGAAGACCCCCCGGCCCTCAACATTGTTAGCCTCCACGCTAACCTCCCGGGGACGCCCACCCCAATGGAGGCTTGACTGGACCTCCCTGACAGCACAGCTGGGGCTGAGCCCCATCCCCACGAAGACCGCCTCCCGGGCCCCCTGTGAACGCGCCAGGCGGGCGAACACTCTGCCCAGGCGCCGGGATATGCTCCGGTAGAGAACGTTGTCGTACTGCTCCCGGACGAACCACCACCTCCTCAGCCCCAAGTAGAGGGTCTCAGGGCAGGGGAACTGGTGAACCCTCTCCAGCACACCTATGAGGGGGAGGGCCAAGGGGACTACTGCTCCCTCCCAGAGGGATATCCCAGGGGCGCGGGTGTTCATGTTGAACGTACAGTGGGAGAAAAGATAATGTGCCGCCACGTGTCCTTCCCCAACAGCGTCATTTCAATTGGGATGAGCATGTTCGAGCATTATTGATTATTATATAAAAATTGTACAGCACATCGGAAAAGCCTATCCATGCAACACCGGGTGATTAGACAGGCCTGTTGAGAGACCATTGGCTCCGGAGCGTTGCCAGTGCATTCCTTGACCCCCGGTCTCTCATAACCCAAGTCCCTATAAGGAGGGCGTCGACGCCCTTCTCCACCACCCTCCTGAGGCGCTCTTCTGAGTCAACCCCGCTCTCCGCCACTAGCAGGGAGCTGCTGGGCCTATTACCCGAGACCCTTTCCAGGCTCTCCAAGAACTTGTTGAAGTCCACCCTTAGCGTTGAGAGGTCCCTTGAGTTTAGACCTACAGGCACCCCGGGGTAGGAGTGCATGAGCTCCAAGACTGCCTCGGGACTGTTAGTCTCTATGAGTACCTCAAGCCCTAGGTTAACCGCAACTTGGTAAAGCTCTTCCATACGTCTCCAACCAAGCATTTCTAGTATGAGGAGGCTCGCGGAGGCGCCCCACCGTGCATGGGTTTTGAGCTGGGCCCCAGTGTAGACTAGGTCCTTTGCAAGAACAGGAGCCGCTGGAGACATGATGGGGATGAGCTCAGGGCTCCCGCAGAACCAGTAGGGCTCCACCAAGACGGATATGGCATCAGCTAAGCCCCGGACCCTCTCCAGGAACTCAGGGGGGGTCAGGTATGATGTGAAGCCCCTAGGGCTGCACCTCTTGTACTCTAGTATTAACCCCACCCGCCGCTGGGCGACCGCCTTCTTTATTGCCTGTACAAGGCTGGCACCCGGCGTCCCGGGTGGGCGGGAGCGTGTTTCCGCAACCCTCCTGGCCTCATCCAGGAAGCCCCCTCGTAGCCCCTCACCCATTTTTGCTACACCCAAGGGTTGTCGAGAAAGTTCCTCAGTATGACCCTACCCAGGGGAGTCCCTATGCTCTCGGGGTGGAACTGTACCCCGTGAACAGGGTGTTCTGCATGTCGTATGCCCATTACCTCTCCGTCACCCAGGCTCCACGCGGTCACTCGCAGCTCTCCAGGGATGTCGTCAACCACGAGGCTATGGTACCTTGTTGCCTCAAAGACCTCGGGGACGCCTCTGTACAGTTGGTCTCCATTGTGCCTTATACGGTCTATCTTACCATGCATTATCCTCCGGGCTCTCCTTATGCCCGCCCCGTAGGCGACTCCTATTACCTGGTGGCCCATGCAGATGCCGAGTATGGGCGTATGAGGGCCCAGTTTCCTAACCACCTCAACCGTGACTCCCGAGTCCCTGGGTACGAGGGGGTTGCCGGGCCCGGGGGATATTACTATCCGGTCGGGGGACAGCCGCTGGACACCCGAGACGCTTATCTCGTCATTCCTCACCACAAGGCTCCGTGCGCCCAGCTCCTCCATGAGGCTCACAATGTTGTAGACAAAGCTATCATAGTTATCAATGATAAGGACAAGGGTATCGAGGCTCACGCACCCTCCACCCCAAGCGCCCTCTTAACAGCCCGGAGCTTGTGAACAGTCTCCATGTACTCCTTATCCGGCCGTGAATCGTGGACAATACCGGCCCCGGCCCTGGTTTCCAGAAGACCCGGCCCCGCACTCCAGACGCTCCTAATCACTATTGCCGTCTCACCTGCCCTGGCACCCATCATACCCGCGGCACCAGCATAGGGGCCACGGGGGAGGTCCTCCATGCGGGCAATGTGCTCGAGAGCCCGGGGCTTGGGGGCTCCAGAAACTGTCCCGGCTGGGTTCATGGCCCTGAGCACGTGCGCGTACCCTACCCTGGGGCTGGCGGAGGACTCGACGACGCTCACAATGTGCTGTACGCTAGCGTATTTAACGACGTCCATCAGCCTGGACACCCGCACGCTACCCGGCATAGACACTCTCCTCAGGTCGTTCCTCGCAAGGTCGACTAGCATAAGGTGCTCTGCCAGCTCCTTCTCGTCTGAGAGGAGGTCCTCCTCGAGCCCGAGGTCCTCCTCAGGTGTTGCCCCGCGGGGTCTGGTGCCCGCGATAGGGTGGGTCACTAGCCTCCCACCCTCCATCTTTACTAGGAGCTCGGGGCTGGAGCCTGCAATCCACCTTCCCCCGGGGAAGCTCATGTAGAACATGTAGGGGCTGGGGTTCATCCTTGCAAGCCTCTCGTAGAAGCCAAGGGGGCTCCCACCGTACTCGTAACGTTCTACCCTGGACAGGACTATCTGCAGGAACTCGCCCGCGGAGAGGAGCCTGAGGGACTCCTCCACCCAGGACACGAAGTCCTCTCTCGGTGTCTCGTAGACCAGTCCCCTGACTCCACGCCACTCCCCCGGAGCCCTCTCCCCAAGTTCTCCATCCCCGGGGCAAGTTATGGTTCTCCCCAGCTGATGGTCATACACTATCATCACTCGAGGCCTGAAGGCCAGGAGGGGGGGCCAGTCGTGGCCTCTCATCATCTTCGCCAGCCAAGGCTCGTCTCCCACAACCGCCTCGAACCCAACTATCCCGAACAGCATGTCCCTACAGGGAAGCAAATCGCATCTCCCCGAGAGCGACCTGGCAAGCACCTCATAGACAGCGCCTGGGCTACGCTCCTCCACCAGCTCTCCCAGCCCGTACGCCACTATGCTGTACCTCGAGGACTCTCCACCCCCAGAAGCGCTCTCCAAGAGGGCAACTGGCTCGCCCTGCTCCTCGGCCCACGCGGCCAGCGAGAGGGGCCTGGGAGAGCGGGCCAGGGGCCTCTTCGCACATCCCTCCCAGAGGCTCTCACTCAGCACGACCTTATCGCCTCCAAAAATCTTTTCACAAGGCTCGGGTCCTTTACCCCGGGTCTCGACTCTACACCGCTACTCACATCAATCATGGAAACCCCCGTTGATAGGACCCTGCACACGTT
>JALTXS010000187.1 GCA_027048265.1 Desulfurococcales archaeon | reverse complement strand
GAAGATTTTCACCAAGTCACAATGGCAATGGACGAGCTTAACAAGCTTGTTACTGATAAGCTAGTTAAAGCTGGTGTCCCAGCAGTCTCACTTCCCCCACGCTCAGTTTGTAACTATCTATGCAGCAGTGGGGAATACTATTGTATTTTTGAAACCCTTAGGCTATTGTTCGAAAAGGGCATAGTACCAGTAATGTACGGTGACATAGTGGCCTCTAAGGGAGAATGCGGTCCCTCAATTTTATCGGGCGACACTCTCGTATACTTAATCGCATCAGCCATACACGCTTCGAAAGTTGTATTTCTAGTAGACGCTCCGGGCATATACATTGAGAGAGAAGGAGGTCTGCGTGACATTGTTAGGAAAATAAGCCTATACCGGCTTGACTGGCTTATAAACAAAATATCCCAAGAGCAAAAAGCAAAACATGGGTATTTCGATGTCACCAGTGGGATAATAGGGAAGCTTAAAGCCATACAAAAAGGCATGATGACTACAGACGTTGTTGAGACGATAATACTCCCGGGCGAACCACCTGGGGTTCTACTCGACTATCTCAAAAAAGGTAAAAGAACACTGGGAACACTCATACTAAAAAGCGAGATAGAGACCACAATAGGCTAAGTTAACCTATTATGCTGGAGCAGGCGTCCCCCACGTCTAGGTCTTTTTTGCCTCGATGGACTTCCAGTACCTCTCCAGGATTTCAAGTATTTTTCTAAGAAAGGTGTTTGAGAGACCAGCCTCCTTTACACATCTTGACAGCAATCCAAGTAAAGTAATCCCTGTAGTAACGACAATGTCTCTCTCGAGCCTACGCGCTATATGGGGCGGATAGTTAATAAAAATGGTCTCAAGTTCTTCCAAAACCCTCAGTAATTCCTCAAGAATGTCCTTATTGTTAACATCCTCCAAGTCTGTGGCCCCAGGGTATTCACCCCCCTTCCATGATATAATACCACTATATGTCCCACATTTTTCAACAAACCTGGTATAAGTCGAGCTGATGAGCGAGGGATCTGAGCTTGCTAGACTGTCAGCGAGATTAGTGAGTAGAGAAAATAGTTCGTGGCCATGTATTGAATCTCTGGGCATGCTTCGTGAAAGGATTATCGCATTTTCGGGATCGCGTAAGAGCAATCTAGCTGCCCTATAAAACAGGGGCACTTCTAACGTTGTCGGTCACCCTATGCTTTCTTGACCAAGGGTTCAAAACGGCAGTCTATGTTGGTTTGTGCCAGAAAACATGTTTAACACTACTTTACTAGGACTACTTTTGTTTCAGTATCATAATTAATAATTCTCTAGAACATACAAGCATTGGACAAATAATTACATGGACGGTGATTGGTTTTTGGGCCAGCGTGGCAAACAGACAGATGATCTAACAACGCTTAGAAAGCTAGAGCACATTCTTGTCGCCTTCAGAGACAAAGTGGAGGCTGGGAACACTCTTTTGGAAGAGGTTTATCTAGTTCACCAAGCTTTGCCGGAAACAGACCTGAGTAAAATAGATACCAGTGTAAAGTTCCTAGGCAAGACATTATCCATGCCACTAATGATAACCGGGATGACGGGCGGCCATCCCTTTAGTGGCGAAATAAACAGGTTGCTCGCAAGGGCCGCGTCTAAGCACCAAATAGCAATAGGCGTGGGAAGCCAAAGAGCCGCGCTTAGAGATGGGAGCCTGGCTTGGACTTACCAGGTGGTCAGGGAAGAGGCGCCCAATGTACCTGTAATTGCTAACATTGGTGCACCCCAATTGGTCAGGGGCGACCCGATTCATACGGCTGAGAAGGCGATTGAGATGATAGAGGCTGATGGTTTGGCCGTTCACTTAAACCCTGGTCAGGAGGCTTTTCAACCGGAGGGTGATGTTGATTATAGGGGCGTTTTAAGGTCTTTGAGGCTACTTGTTGACCGTCTGGACGTCCCGGTTATAGTAAAGGAGACGGGTTCCGGCATATCGATGCAGGTGGCGGAGAAGTTGAGGGATATAGGTGTCAGGTACATAGATGTCTCTGGGGCAGGTGGTACTAACTGGATAAAGGTTGAGATGTTTCGAGCCCGTATAAAAAAGGCAAGATTGCTAGAAGAAGCGGGGAAAACTTTTAGCTCGTGGGGGATTCCAACCGCCTTAAGCATAGTAGAGACACGATGGGCTCACAGGGATGCCATTATAATAGCAAGCGGTGGCGTCAGAGACGGTCTTGACATCGCCAAGTCTATAGCACTAGGAGCGGATATCGCGGGAATGGCACTTCCCATGTTAAGGGCTGTTCTTGTCTCGGAGGAAGAGCTCGACCATTTTATAAAAAAGATAAGCTACGAGATAAGGGCCGCCCTATACCTTACCGCATCTGGCAACGTGAAGAGTCTTCAGAAGACTAGGCCAGTGTTGGGGCCAAGTATAATGTCATGGTTGAAGCAACGTGGGATTGATTATGAGGAATATTTTAACATACTAAAGTCCCTAAAACCCCTCGAATCCAGGGACATGTGGAGAGACGGAAAATAAAACAATAAACTACAATAAAACAATGTAGCATAAAGCGTGAAATAAAGACGCTGTTGGGGTACAAGATGGACCTAAGAGAACTCCTGGAAAAAGTCGCCAAAGATGTTGACAAATTCATTTATGAGAATTTAGTTGGGACGCCTAAGCACCTCTATGATGCTGCACTCCACATAATACGTGCAGGCGGGAAGAGAGTGAGGCCAACAATACTAGTTGCAAGCGGCCTTGCATTGGGAGGAGAATATGCTCGCCTCATACCATACGCATCAGCGGTCGAGCTTGTACACACATTTACGCTTATACACGATGATATCATGGACAACGATGACTTCCGGAGGGGTGTTGAAACAGTTCACCGCAAATGGGGGGTCCCGGTGGCAATAACTGCAGGTGACCTCCTCTTTTCAAAGGCCTTCGAAGTGCCAACAAGCAGTGAACTATCTAACAATGTACATGATCACTTATCATCACTACGTGCGGTCAACATACTCAGCAGGGCTGCAAGCATAGTTGCGGAAGGCCAGGCACTTGACATGATGTTCGAGGAAAAACAGATGGTTACGGAATCAGAATACCTTGACATGGTATACAGGAAAACCGCCGCACTTATAGAAGCATCTTCTGCCATGGGCGCTGTACTGGCAGGGGCAAGTGAGGAGGACGTTGAGCGGATGAAGAGGTATGGAAGGAACATCGGCATAGCCTTCCAGATAAAGGATGACATCCTGGGAATCTACGGTGACCCCGAGGTAACAGGAAAGCCTGTCTATAGTGACCTCCGAGAGGGCAAAAAGACCCTGCTATTAATAAGGGCCATGGAAAGGGGTTCTGTAGAACTCCGGAAGAGACTACAGCAGGTCCTGGGCAATAGAAATGCTTCTACGAAAGATTTTGAGGAGGTCGCCAAAATGATAGAAGACTTGGGTATACGCAGAGAGACAGAGCTAGAAGCCTACAAGCTTGCCGAAGAGGCTATCTCAGAGCTAAATTCCTTAAAAGGAGTAAAGAGGCCAGAGTATATTTATGCATTGAAGGAGCTGGCGACCTTCATTGTATCGAGGGAGAAGTAATTGTATAGACGAACGCCGAGATGCTTTACTTGGAAAGGAGAGTACTCTAACTACCTATGCATAGGTAACAACGACTGTCTTATCACCAGCGAGCCTAGAGACGATATGGCTTGTTATAAGGAGACTGCATGCGAGAGCCTCTTCAACTTCGATGGGCCACCGATTGAGAACTGGGTGCTAGAGCATGATATTGCAATATATGATGGCCATAATGCCTACCTTATAAAGAAAGATGCCGAGGTGACTCTCATCAGATACCGCTCACACATGGCTGCAACATACGTCACCACAGGTGACCATATTGAAAAGAAAACCGTAATCGCGGGCCTCATGTCGCGCAAGGGCACATTCAGGAAAACGAGGCCCGGAGTAGAAGGGCTCGTCCTACTCGTTGTCGCGAACCCTCTTGGAAAGTCAGATGAATACGTAGTTGTGGTAGATGAGCGAGGGGTGAGTATAAAAGTTGAATGTAAAACCAGAAGTTGAGGACCTGTGGAAGAAACTGAAAGAAACCGTATTCAAGCACGCACTTCTCAACGCATATAAGCATGGAGGTAAGGCCTCTCTCAAGCACGTGGTATCGAAAATAGTAGCGGAGGAGCCTCAGGCTAGAAGGCATATAAAGAGCCTAATCCCACTCATACAGGACGTTGTAGAAGAAGTTAACAAGATGAGCATAGAAAAACAAGAGGATTATCTAAAGAAGAACTATCCTGAACTTCTTGAGGAGAAGCATGATGAGGGTGAAAAGGAGCTTCCCCCCCTACCTGGAGGTGAGGAGGGTAAGGTCAGGACAAGATTCGCCCCCAACCCGGATTTTGTAATACACTTAGGTAACAGCAGGGTCGCGATACTAAGCCACTATTACGCTAGGATGTACAAGGGTATTTTTTTACTTAGGTTTGAGGACACAGACCCACGGACTAAAACACCGCTACCCGACGCGTACCATTTAATAAAAGAGGACCTAAAGTGGCTCGGCATCGACTGGGACTTGGAAGTTATACAGAGTCTCCGTATGGAGACCTACTATGAGATTGCACGTAAACTCATAGAAAAGGGAGGAGCATATGTGGACAAGCTTCCCAAAGAGGAGTTCTCTAAACTGTTGTCAAGCGGAAAGCCCCACCCTCAGAGGGAGGCTCCCTCAGAGCATAACCTTGAAGAGTTCGACAAGATGGTCAGCGGCCAATACGGGGAGGGTGAGGCCGTCCTTAGGGTAAAGACCGACTGGCATCACAAGGACAAGAGCGTCGTAGACTGGGTTGCGTTCAGAGTAATAGACACTGACAAACATCCCCACCCCCTTACGGGAAGTAGATACGTTGTATGGCCCACCTATAACTTTGCTGCAGGCGTCGACGATCACCTTCTGGGAATAACCCACATAATAAGAGGCAAGGAACATGCCCAGAATACCGTGAAGCAACAGTTTCTATACAAGTACATGGGATGGCGGTATCCTACAACGATAAACGTTGGACGTTTGAGGTTGGAGAATTTCATAATGAGCAAGTCACATATAAGAGAGATACTATCCAAGGCAACGGCGGGTTCATATACCTTTGATGATCCCCGTTTCGCTACCTTGGCAGGTCTGCGGCGGAGAGGCATACATCCTGATGCAATAAAAGCGATGATGATCGAGATAGGTGTTAAGAGGAACGATGTCAGGATAAGCTATGATAACCTAGCAGCTATGAACAGGAAGCTAGTCGACAGCATTGCCCCAAGGCTGTCGTTCGTACCCGAGCCTACAGTCCTGGAGTTAGTTCATGGTGGTGGTGATGATGAATGCTTAGAGGCCACTATACCCTATCATCCCGACCTCTCTGACATGGGTAGCAGAAAATGGAGGGTGTGCAATGGTGACTATGTATTGATATCAACAGACGACTACCAAAAGTCTCTAGGCAAAGAAGTAAGGCTTATGGAGCTGGGCAACTATGAAGTCACGGAGGGCAAACTCATCCTCAAAAGCACCGGATTAGAATATGCAAAGGAGAAAAGGCTAAGCATCATACAGTGGTTACCGGAGAAAGAGGCTGTAGACGCTCTATTGCTTGTACCCTGGGATGAAGAGCTAACAACAATATTAGGTAAAGTTGAAAAAAGTGCAGTGCAGGGCATTGGTAAGGATTTCGTACAGTTCTTCAGAATAGGATTTGCACACATAGAGAGACGTTACCCCATTGTAGAAGCAGTATTTTCACATGAGTGAATAGAGCACCGCTGCAAAACAGATAAAATGCCCCCGAGCTCCATAAGGGATGGTTGATGAACGAACCCTAATGGGGGATGTTGAATGTCGAAGCCCTTCTATGTAAAATTCGAAGTTCCAGAAGAACTTGCCGAGAAAGCCTACAAGGCAGTTGAGCAGGCTAGGGAGACAGGCAAGATAAAGAAAGGGACAAACGAGACGACCAAAGCAGTGGAAAGAGGAATAGCAAAGCTTGTCGTTATAGCAGAAGATGTCGACCCTCCTGAGGTTGTCGCGCACTTGCCACTATTGTGTGACGAAAAGAAGATACCCTACGTGTACGTGCCAAGCAAGAAACGGCTAGGTGAAGCAGCGGGCATAGAGGTGCAGGCGGCCTCGGTTGCTATAATCGAGCCAGGAGAAGCCTCATCGTTGGTAAAAGAAATAGTAGACGAGGTATCGAAATTAAGAGCCCAATCATAAAGAATTGCAGGAGATATTACATAGTATTACATAGAGCCGAAAAATCATGACTCTTAATGTGAGGTACCAATCGTTTTTCTATCCCAAAAATTAACACACCACAATTCTGCATACAAAGGTATTTATTTAGAAAGACATTCGATAAGAAATTAGATGGTAGATGTAACAATTCTAACGTTTACCGGAGAGCCTCCTAGCTTCTCTCTCGGTCTCTCTCAGTATTAATATGTCTCCCAACTTTACAGGTCCCTTAACGTTCCTCGTCAAGATCCTGCCCTTGTCCCTTCCCTCCAGGACTCTTACCCTAACCTGTGTTATCTCTCCAGTGACACCTGTTCTCCCTATTATCTGGATAACCTCAGCAGGAAAGCCTATTTCTTCCGTTACATTGAATTCCTCCTGCGAGTCACCCTTGCTTGCCACATTAACCACCCTTGTCTTCCTAATATGTGTCTCCGTCTGAGTGGTTAATAAAGCAATTATTCCCATGGCGTTTATTCGTATGAGACAAAATCCTCATCTTTGAAGAAAATCTTGTGCTCCCTCTCAAAACTCTCGGGCGAATCTGAGGCGTGTACCACGTTCTTTTCAATATCGTTAGCAAAATCCCCTCTTATGGTGCCAGGAGCGGCCTTCCTTGCGTCTGTTGCGCCTATCAGGTTCCTTACTACACTAATAGCGCTATCGCCTTCTAGAACCATAACAACCACTGGCCCGCTTGTAGCGAACTTGACGAGGCTCTCGAAAAAGGGCTTGTCCTTGTGGGGAGAATATAGCTCCTCTGCCTCTCTACGGGTCATTCTAACAAGTTTCATTGCAACTATCCTTAGACCCTTTCTTTCAAACCTTTTAAGAATCTCTCCAATCAACCCCCTCCTAACAGCATCAGGCTTAATCATAACGAAAGTCCTCTCCAACCAAATCACCTCCGGGAAGAAGTCATGTATCGAGAGGATAATATATCAAGCCCATAGGGATATCCAGCTTAATGTGGTTAGCCCCCCGGTTCTAGGCAAGTGTTAAGTAGGATTAAAATGGGAAAACCTGTCTTCATTGTTACCAGGTAAAACGAGGTTATGTCAAACCGTAATAGTGTTTGCATAAAACGAGCTTTAAGCCTATACAGGTTGTATAATATTATGCATCGTTGCTTGACTGCTCACTTCGCTCGACTAGCTAAGGTCCATTTCAGCTTACGGGCTTTTCTTCTCAGTACTATCATGTTCTTGTAACACTTCCTGCTACAAAACCAGAGTACGCTGCCGTCGTTTTTTACATACATAAAACCAGTGCCTGGCTCAATGTCGTGTCCGCAGAAAGCGCAGGTTGTTCTGGCTGGCATGGCTTACACCTCTTTGCTGGTTTCTCAAATGTTGTGATAATGGTTTAATAACTATTGCTAGACTATTGCGTAGAAGGGGTTTGTCTTTCTCTTTATCTCGGCTATTTCCCTTAGCACCATGACCTCATCATCACTTATGTCGCTTTTGAACTCCCTTAGCAGTCTACGAGCATGCTGGTCGGGCACGTCGGAGTAAATTATGTCACCCTCGTCAACATGTCTTCCAATCATTATGTTGCCCCTGATGGACACGGCGACCTGCATACCTGCTCTTGCCTCCTTAACGGGTTGGCCCTTGTCCTGTATCTGCATGACAGTGCCCAGTTTCCTGCCGTCAGATCTCATCAGCGGGGTTCCGGGCTTCAGAACTCCTCCAAGAACCTCCACGCCGACGACAGCGGGGTCACTCCTCCTGAACACGTAGCCGGGTAGTATTCTTATCTTTGCGGGCCGTACTAGGGATTCTAGCTCTTTGAGCCGTTCTAGCTCTTTGGTCTTCCTTCTCCACTCAAGGTAATCCTCTAAGAGCCTGTATATTACATTGTTAACGAATATCTTAACCTCTGCCTTACGCGCTTCTTGCTCGGCTTCTTTTGTAACCTTAACGTTGAAGCCTAGTATAACCCCGAGGGTGATGTCCTTCTCTTTTGAAACACTAGCCTCAAGGACATCTCTCTTGGATATCGGACCCACATCAGCCTGTCTAACTGGTATGTTGTTCCTTCGAAGCGCCTCAACAAGCGCCTCAAGTGTGCCAATTGTGTCGGCTTTTGCAACCACCCCCGTCTTATCCGTCCTTATTATAGCACTCTCTATCTCCTCCATGACCCTCCTCTTTATCTCCTCTAATTCCTCCTCTCTCTCAACAACATATAGTGGACTGCCAGCTATTGCCTCATCTAGCCCTGGCGCAGCAATCTTAACGCCGCTTGCTGCATAAACTTCATCTACTTTGACGAACCTGTCCTCTGGGGACCTTATCTCCTGCAGGGGTTTTGGCATAAGGAGGGCCCTTACCCTAGTGACTATAGGCTCGTTCAGACTACCTACAACAATCGTATCGCCTCGCTTGATGACCCCATCATATATTATCACATCTATAGTGCTTCCTAAACCAGGTTCCTCCTTTTTCTCCAGCACAACGCCCTTAGCCGGTCCCTCCGCGTAAACCAGCCTGTTTGCCAAGTACTGCTGGGTCAGGCCAGCGAGCACCGCCAGTAACTCCGGGATCCCCTCCCCCGTTTTGGCGGATATAGGCACTATCGCGACAGTCCGTGTAAAATCCCTTATTCTATCAAACCGGTCCGAGTTAAAGCCCAGCATGCCCAATTGTCCCACTAGCTTGTATATTTTTTCATCAAGTTCCCTAACAACTTGGGGAGACTGCTTCTGGATAGATATTATGAATGGCTGGTTGGGGGAGCTCCTCCAGCCCACAATCCTGTCAATCTTGTTAGCAGCCACGAGGAAGGGCACCCTACGTTGTCTTAATATCTCTATGCTTTCTTTGGTCTGCTCCTTAACGCCCTCGTTTATGTCGACGACCACTATTGCGAAATCAGCAACTGAGCCCCCCCTCCTACGCATGTTTGCGAAGAGCTCATGTCCGGGAGTGTCTATGAAGAGCAGACCTGGTATCTTGAGCTTGATGGGGATAAGCTTCTTTAAAGGAGCAGCTATCTCCTCTATAACCCTAGCTGGAACCACGCTCGCTCCGACATGCTGTGTTATCTCGCCTGGCTCTCTCCGCGCAACGGCTGTTCCTCGTATCTTGTCAAGCAATGTTGTCTTTCCGTGATCTACGTGACCTAGGACGACCACTATAGGCTGCCTCAGCCTCTTACCAGTGTCAACAGCGTCTGTAGCCATGCTACCACACTCTTTGTGGTAATCCACTCTAAAATTTGCCAAGCCACCTTTATTACAAGTAATGTGCCACCATACATTGAACTCCTAGCATGTTAATACTGATAAAGAGCTTGGTAGTGTTGATGAGACGT
>JALTXS010000186.1 GCA_027048265.1 Desulfurococcales archaeon | reverse complement strand
GTGGTGGGGGGCACTGGGCCCAGCCTCGCCAAGGCTCCTGCGGCGGAACTCCTCCCCGAACCCGGGGAAGTCCCTCCAGGAAAGCCTTGAAACAACGTCGACGCTAACGTCCCTAGGGCTGGGCCCAGTGCCCCCCACCACCACGACCAGCCGGGGCCTGCACGTGGCATCCAGGAGGAGCCTCGTCACCTCCTCCACGCTGTTGGGCGCCACCTGGGGGCCCTCGATCACCCACCCCCTCTCTTCCAGCAATCGCTTGTACAGGGGCCCGGCCTCGTCCCTCCTCTCTCCCCGGGCAACAGCGTCGCTCACTACTATGACGAGCGCCTCTTTACCCCCCTCGTGTTTACCGTGGTGGTTCATAACAACCCCCCCGATGAAGCGGAACTGATGTGCACATTTATGTTTGTGGGAGACCATTTTATTCATAAGCTCCATTATAAGGAAGGCGTTCAACCAAACAGGGTCAACCATTTGTATTAGGGTGGAGAAGGAGGGTGACGACAACGCCAATGGATTGTGAGGAGGCCCGACGCTGGCTACGCTTCGCCTCCCAGACATTGGAGTCTCTTAGGGCTGACCTCGAACAGGGTTTCTACAACTGGGCCTGCTTCAAGGCCCAGCAGGCGGCGTGGCTTGCCCTAAAGGCAATAGTGAGGGCACCGGGCCTGCCGGGTCACGGTCATAGCCTGCCCAGCCTGTGGAGGGAGGCCGTGGAACACTGCAGGGACTTGGCGGAGCTCCGCAACTGTACTGTTACCCTCAACCAGTACTACATACCCCCACGCTATCCGGATGCCTGGCCTGGGGATGTTTCCCCTGAAGAACTGTACACTAGGGAGGACGTGGAAAAAGCCCGGGAATGCGCCCAGAGAATATACAAGACCGTGGAGAGGTGCCTGGTGGAGTGCCTGTGATAATCCCTGCTCGGAGGATTAGGGAGTGGGAAACCCTGTTGAAGGAGGCGGAAGAGTTCGCCCGGAGCGTTGCTAGGAAGCTTGCCCCAGCAACGGTTATACTCCACGGCAGCGTGGTGAGGGGTGACTTCAACCTGGGGAGCGACATTGATGTTATAGTGGTCTCTCCCAGGTTCCGTGGAACACGGCCTCTGGACCGCTACGAGCTCTTCCAGGAGGAGTGGATGCAGGCGGCCCGCGTGGAGCCCCTGCCCTGGACGCCCGAGGAGCTTGAGAGGGCCCTGGAGAGCCCCTCCTGGAGGGAGGCCCTCCGCAGGGGCTACGTTTTGCTACGCGACGACATTGGTCTGGTGGAGGGGATTGTGGAGAAGACGGGAGCCAGATCTCTGAGGATAGCCCTTGCCCCCGAGTAGTAGGGTTGAGGCTCCTCTAGGTGGGTTTGAAGGTGGTGTAGGCGCTGTTCTGTTGGAGGGTGTAGATGCTCTTGTACCCCGTGTGGTAGTACATGTCGCTGGCGAGGACCACCCGGTCGTCCATGACTATCTCCACCCCATATATGGTCGCCTGAAGGGGCCTTGGCGTGGCGTAGTCGAGCAGGCTCGCAAAGTCCATCCCAAGACTCGTAGCGACGCCTGTGTAAGAGCGTGTGGCAATGTTGCTCCCGCCCTGGCTCACGTTCCACAGCAGCCTACCGTTGTTCTTGTCGTAGGTTAGGTTGAGGGTGAGGGGCTGGTCGAGTGGGATGCTTAGGGGTGGGGTCAGGTCTTGGTACACGTAGCTCCAGCCGTCGGCGCTTGTCTTCATTGCTATCCTGTGTATCTCTCCATTACTGTTTGTCTCAAGCTCCACGGTCATTATAACTCCCGTCGTAAGGCCCAGCTTCGCGACCTCCACATTGGCGTTGGGGGGAAGCTGTTCCAGGGTCATGTTTGCAATGAGGCTCAGCCTGTTGCTGAATGTGGGCTGCACGGGGTACTCGGAGCTCCTTATCATCCAATAGCCATAGTAGACCTGGGCGTCAAGGGTTGAGGGAGGCCCGGGCATCCTAAGCACCATGGCCCCCGGGGGCAGGTGCTGGTTCTGGTACTGTGCTATGGAGGCCCCGGCGGGCTTGGAGAAGAAGTCGTAGCCGTCCCACTTGTAGGGGAGCCCCACCTCAGCGCCCCAGAGCCCATAGCCCGCGAGGCCCGTTCCGCGGGAAAGGAGGTCGCGGTATACTGTGAAGAAGGCCCTGTAGAGGAGGTCCTGCTCCCCAAGGTCCTGGGACTTGGCCAGGTCTGTGGTGTGGTTCCATGGAGTGTAACCAGCCCCGTCTACACTCCTGTAGCCCAGCTCCGTGAACAGCAGGGGCTTGCCCCCATAGCCTCGGGAGAGTCCCTCCAGGAGGGTGAGGTAGTCCAGGCCATAGGGGTTCCCCCCGCTCCACGCGCTTATGACGTCGGCTAGGCTGGAGGGCCCGCTGGGCGGGGTCAGGTTGAAGTATCCTGAGATTCCGATGAGGCTGGACTCCCCAAGGGCATTTCTTATGGGGTCGGTGGAGGACCCCATATTCGGCCCGATGATACGTCGTAGTGGTTAATGGTTATGAAGACCAGGGACCCACTCCCCAGGGCCCTTCGAGTGTCCCTAATGAGGCTCGCCCACTCTGCATCGAAGCTGGGCGTGTAGAGGCGCTCCATCTCACTAGCGACCTCCAGGCACTCCACACCCTCCCTCCGAGCGAAGTCCACGACCTGGCCCACGGCGGCCCGGTAGTTGGTGAACCACAAGGCAGGGTCGCTGGGCTGTACCTCGCCCCTCCACCCCCAGTCCCCGTAGGTTAGGAAGACCCTGAGGCAGACAACCAGCCCCTCCGACTCAGCCAGCCTAACAAGCCGGGAGAGGTTCCCCGTTGGGCTTAGATAGTCGGCTCCAAACAAGTCGGTGTTCAGCGCAGGGTCGTTGCTGTTCACGCTCGTCTGGTTCACAAAAACGGGTATAAACACGTGGGTGAACCCCATGCTCCTCAAGCGCCTGAAGTCCATCCCCGCCAGAACCAGCCCCGTACCATTCACCGGGGCAAGGGCCTCATCCAGCTCCAGCTTGCTCCAATAGAAGTAATTAACCCCCCGCACCTCGCCCCCCAATCCACTCAGGAGCCCCGGACCCACATCCACCACGGCAAGCATGGACCCCCTCCCCGCGACAACCAGCCGAGCCCCCGGAACCAAATGCGCAGGGGCGAAGGGGCTAGGGGAAACCCTCAGCCCCACAACCTCCCCTGGGGAAACCACAAGGGGAGGCTGAACCCTAGACACCCTAACAAGGCCACCCTCCATCCCATAGAGGTACAAAGCGTCAACAACCACCCTCTCCCTCCCAACATTCCTGAGATACACTACCCCCTCACGGGTCTCCTCCACGACAACAAACCCGGCAAAGTCTCCCTCAAGACCCCCTTCAACTAGCTTGGAAACGTAAACATAGATTACAAGAACAGCCACCAATACCACAAGCACTAGCACAACAGCAACAAGCACAGGCG
This sequence comes from Desulfurococcales archaeon, assembly GCA_027048265.1. GTDB lineage: Archaea > Thermoproteota > Thermoprotei_A > Sulfolobales > Fervidicoccaceae > JALTXS01. Next base: position 6,202 of record JALTXS010000186.1, on the reverse strand, counting down.
CCACAGCTCTGCGCAATATCATAGCCACGCAATTACCTCGTCGCTAATCATCAAACAAGGCTAGGGGGATACGTATATATAAATTATTACACATACAACAAGATTACACTTATAGTTCGAGAACAATCCTAACAAACATACCAAATTAATAGGAAGTACAAATTCTGCAAAAGGATAGAAAACAAAGAACGACACATTTTACCAAAAAATAAGCATATTCACTAAGTCGGTTCATACGAGGCATATTTAGTAGAGAGGTGAAGCTCGCTTAGGGGCTTCCGCCTAAAACAAACACGGGGGAGCTAATATAGGTTCCACTAGTCGCATTATAAAGGTCGGTTGCATCAACACCGACGCTGAAACACGGTGGGTAGGTATAGGCGCCCTGAGGGTCGTTGCTGTCCATGTATACAGTGAGGCTGCTAGAGGGATTGGCTGGGTCGAAAAACTGTGTCGTGTTAATCATAGCTGTCCTGCCGGGTTTTACGAAGAGGAGGCCTATCTTGGGGTCGGTTGCTAGTGATAAATCGGTGTTATAGTAGTTGACCACATAGTCAGCGAGAGTGTTTATCGGTGGTAGGGGATGTGTAGCATTGTAGAAGACCATGCTCATCCTACCACCTGCGACGCTGTCTATCTCTATTCTCACGGTGCCGTTACTGAATATCGTGAACCGGGCTATTAGGTCCAGGAGATTATCGTATTTTAAGAAATCTGGTATAGGCCTTGTCTTGCCCCCGGGGAAGTACCAGTCTTCAAGCATCACGAGAGCGTCAAGATAAACTTCATTCGCGTCAGCTGTGAGCGGGTGCATTATCGCTTTAATCCAGTACTTATTATCATTGGGAGCCCAGGTTATGGCGGAGCCGCTGCAGTCGAAATCCGTCGTGGGTATTATAGTTACGGTGTTGATATCCGTGGCCCTTGTCGGGTTTATGGCTATGACGCCGGGACCAAGGTTAAACCTCTCATCCAGCGTCATTGCGTAAAGGTCGATCACGGGGTCCCTTTCAGTAGTTACAAAGGCTTTACCGGAGAACGTGAGGTTCGTGTTATCGGTGGCGTTATGATAAACGAACTCATAGTCTCCGGTGAGCAGGTTTAGATAGAACCACCAGTAGTCTTTGCTAGTGTCCAACCTCCTAGCATCAGTGCCATTATTACCAGTGAGGTACCCGAATGTTAATATGTATCTATAACTGTCGATTTTCTCCTGAATTTCAGTTGTTTTGATGACAAGGGGTTCGCTGGCTCCTATTATTCCTCCAGCGTCACCTGCAATAACAAGGCTTGCTTGACCTTGGGTTTTGTTGAGTAGGTTGTAGAACTGGGGTGGTAGCACAACTTCCGCTACGCCCTTAGGGGGAATGCTCGTCTCGGGTATGGGCATGTGTCCAACAAGGGCCCCGTCGCGGGTGTAGAGGTAAGCGTCTTTGAGGATAGAGGGCGTGTTACCAAGGTTCCTGAGGGTTATGACTAGGAAGCCGTTTTTGACCTGGTATCCTTCTACAATGAGGGCCTTGTTTAGCCTTCCCTCTTCCCCACCGGTTTCGACTTGGGTGGTGGTTTGTTTGACGAAGGCGTGTATCATTACTCCTGATACTACGACCACGAGGATGAGGGTGAGAGTTGCGGCGTAGGGGCTGATAGCTGATTTTCGTGTTTTTTGAAATTTTCCACCCATGGGTCCACCCACGGGGCATGTTATATTCTATGTATATCCCTATATATACTAAGTCATCTTCTCAGTGTTTATGTGAGATAGTGGGTTTGTTTAAATGCATTATTGGGTTGTTTATTGACGTTTGGCTGGTGTCTTGTATTATTTTTTGTTAAAGATATGTACGTGTATTTGTTTCCTAAGAAGTAAGGAGCCTCGGTCGGGGCGTTTTGTGAGTGTGGAGAAAAAACATTGCTCCATAATATACCAAATATACCATTTGTAATGATGGTTCTGGTTTTAGACGGGGCTTCCGGCGTTTATTGCTCGTTCTAGTCTCTTGTCCACGTCTTCCCAGTTGACGACGTTCCACCAGGCCTTGACGTAGTTGGGCCTGACGTTGAGGTACTGGAGGTAGTAGGCGTGCTCCCAGACGTCGATTACTAGGAGAGGCGTGTGTCCCTGGAGGTGTAGGAGGTTGTGCTTCTCGACCTGGTGGACCACGAGGGTGTCCCTGAGGGGGTCGTAGGCTAGGACGGCCCAGCCTACGCCCTCTACGGTGTTGGCGGCCTTGGTGAATATGTTCTGGAAGGCCTCGAAGCTCCCGAACTCGCGGTCAATGTAGTCGGCTATCCTGCCCCCGGGCTTGCCCCCGCCGTTGGGGCTCATGTTGGGCCAGAATATGCTGTGGAGCACGTGGCCTCCCACGTGGAAGCTCAGGTCCCTCATAACGGCCTTGACGTCTATCTCCTCGCCCTTCTTGGCCCTGTCGAGGAGGTCGAGGGCCTTGTTGGCCCCGTCCACGTAGGCCTTGTGGTGCTTGCTGTGGTGGAGCTCCATTATCTTTGCGGAGATGTGGGGCTCGAGGGCATCGTACTTGTAGGGGAGTGGGGGTAGCTCGTATCTCTTGGACATGCTCTCACCCTTGACATAGAATTCTGTATTGTGGGTCTTGTCTCTTTTGTTGGGCCCACGGGTTTTAATCAGTCTATCGTATTAACGCCGTTAACAGCAAGAGCATCACGGGCATGCACAAGGCTCATAAGCCCATATGGCCCCCAACAGACAAGCGGGAGGAGGTGGAGGCCATGGGGCTCTTCGGCAAGAGGGACGAGTCTGGCAAGGAGGGCATCTACGTATACCGGGGCGGGGAGTGGGTCAAGACCGACTCCCTCGAGATACCCGAGGGCCTGAGCCTCATATACTTCGACAACCTCAAGTGCCCCTTCTGCAAGGTCTTCGACGTTGTCTGGGACACCCTCGTTGAGGACCCCAAGCTCAGGGGCTTCAACTTCATCAAGGTGGTCTGCACATTCTTCGAGAACAACTGCAACAACCCCGCGAGCAAGAGGGCCTTCCACGAGCACGGGGTCGACCGGAGCCCCATGGTCCTCATGGTCAAGAAAGACTCCCAGGGGGGCCAGATGACCGAGGTCCTCCTCCCCAGCGAGTACGGCTACGACTATAAGAAGATAAGGGACGCCATCCTACGCTTTGCAAACAGGCGGGCCTAGCCCCCAACATACTGGGGCTTATTTACTGTATCGTGTTGTGAGTATTGTTACGCGTCTGGGTGGCTGTCCTAGTTCCTGTTATTGTATTATTTTGAGGAGACCGTATTGAGAGGGACAATAACCCAATAGACGGGGGCGGGCTACACTTGCGCATCCCCCAGCTTGGCATGTCCTGGTTCATTTGTCTATGGTTTTCCATTTTGCAGGGGAGCGTGCCCAGCTAACCCATATGATGGCCCAGTAGCCTTGCTCTAATTTCCCACAAGGTGGCCTCCCTCACGAATATCTGGCCGAGCTTCAGTCTCCTAGCATGTTGTGCCATACCCTTGTCGTCGGTTACTAGGAGAGACCCTGTATGTCTCGCTAATGCAAGGAAGTATGTGTCAAACCCGGGTGGAGCAACCTCTAACGCCAGTTCGAGTGCATTGCGGTAGATGAGCGCCTCTTCCTAACTATTATGAACGAGCTGCTAATATTATCTAAAAGTACCAAAATATTCTCCACGGGATGTCGCTTCTCTTTAACACGGATGCGACCTCAATAACCCCCGCTTTTGGAAAGAATACTTTGGAATTCGTTCTCTCTAGAAGGTCGGGGATGAGTTGAATCTTTTCACGGGTCTCTCTTTCCCTCTCATAGACTTTCGCGGGAAGGTGTCTAGGTGGGCCAGAACGCTCTTAGCAACAACGCTCGTGTCGAGGACAACATTACTCATGGCTCATGGAGCCTCTTGCCACGTTTGCGGATCTCCCCCAGAACTTCATCCACGCTTTGTTTCGCCTCGAATGTCATTTCCGAGGCAAGCTTGTAGAAACTCCTGCTCTGCAGCACGATGACCAGCTCCTCCCCCTCAGACGGGTCCAACGGCTCGAGTGGCTTCAAAACGCCGTTCTCATACCTGACCCTAATAGCCTTGGGCAATCATGCTCCTCTGATTCAATGTATGACTTTTGAACTTCTAAGCCTTTGTCCCAAGGTAAGCTTCTGCTGTCCCACCTATCGGCAGCCTGAAACCCTACAGATGGCCCAAAGAATGTGCCCCAGTCAATCATATAAATTATGAAGGGAAGGTTAGGGCCCCGGTTCCAGTGCTCGGGGGCAGTCAGGCGACCGGCAACAGTGCCTCGGGCCCATGTTGCGTGCCTAGTCCCTTTTGTTGACAATGTTTGATGTGTTGGGTGGGGCGGGGATGTTTTCTCAACCAGTGTTTGTAATCACGTGGCGTGTCAGAAGCTCGCCTTGGTTTTTCTTTCGCGTAGGTGAAGAGATTCAGGATTTCGGACTCTTTCCTGTTCCTCTCTGCTTACCTCCTCTATCTCCTCAAGACTGACCTCCGCAACATAGTCTCCACGCAGGGCCAGGTCTATGGCATCAGGCAGGGGCTTGACTATAAGCATACCTTCACGCACCTCTATCAGCACCCTCCGCCCCTCCTCTAAGCCTAGCTCCTCTGCCAGCCTGCGTGGTATTACGATCCTCCTGCCCCTGCTCACCCTGACCTCAGCAGCCTTCCACGGCATTTTTCCACCCTTACTTTTCTGAGGCCCCAACCTCTACATGTGGATGAGCCTTGATATTAGGTTTCCCAGAGGAAAGACAAACAATATGGGTATACAACTTGACTCCAGGACCAATCCAGCACCAGGTCGGACCCGTCCTCCCCCTTTTACATCCGCTTCGCCAAAAATCATCTACCCGTGCACAGGGTGCTACGGGGTGGGGGCTTGCAGCTCGCCGACATCTACATCCAGCTCCTCATCATACTCAACCCCTTCACAGCCGCGACCGTGTACCTCTCCCTCATCGGAGAGGACGACCCCCGGGAGGCCCACAGGGTCGCAGCGGTGAGCGTGGGCCTCGTGATGGCCCTGGGCACGGTGATGGTCTTCGCGGGTGGCGCGCTCCTCAGGGTCCTGGGCATCGACCTCCCCAGCTTGGGGGTGGGTGGGGGGATACTCCTGCTCGTCATCGCCATCGACATGCTGAAGGGAGAGCACAAGGTGCGGAGCGTTGAGCCGGGGGAGGTAGCCGTGGTGCCCCTGGCGACCCCGATGATACTGGGCCCCGGTGCCCTCACGGTGCTCCTCCACCTCTCCGCCCAGAACCCCAAGAACGTGGTGGCCCTAGCCTTCGTCCTAGCGGCCCTCACCGTGGGGGTGGTCCTCTACTTCGCCCCCCTGCTCCGCAGGCTCCTGGGCGTGACGGGCGTTAAGGCACTGTCCAAGTTCATAGCCCTCCTCATAGCCAGCGTAGCAGCAGAGATGATACACTCCTCCCTCGTAGAATGGGGGGTCCTAGGCTGAAAAAGGGACGCCAGCAGGGGGGCTCAGATGCCCCGCCTCTCCGCCCAGTATCGGGTGAGCTCCCCCAAGTCGACGGACCTCGGGGAGAAGCGGGGCCGGGCCAGGGTCATCACGTAGAGGGGCTTCTCCTCCGGGGGCGCTCCTATTATGCGGTGGAGCCAGTCATCGTAGAAGGCTCCTATCGCGACCGTCGCAAGGCCTAGAGAGACTGCCTGCAGGTAGACGTTCTGACCCGCGTGGCCCACCTCCATCCAAACATACCTCACCCCCCGGGCCCCGTACCTCCCCGTGGTCCTTTCGAAGACCGCGGTGAACACCAGGTTCACGGGGGCTGCGAGGACCCACTCCTGGTCCACGCAGGCCCGGTAGAGCTCCAGGGAGAAGTCCCCCCGCTTCACCAGCCTGAGGCTGTGGCTGTGGGGCAGGTACTTGTAAGACCCCGGTGGAAGAAAGCCCCCGCCCGGAAGGGAGACACCCCCCGCCTTGGCCACAGCGTATAGCTCGAGGGGGTAGGTGGCCCCCGCGCTCGGGGCGGTCCGGAACCCGTGGCGGACATCGCTTATGCCCTGGGCCGCCCAGAGCACCTGGGAGACCTCCTCGAGACTGAGGGGCTCCTCCACGTACTCTCGGAGGCTTCTCCTACGCGCAAGGGCCTCCTCCAGGCTCGCCTCCCCCCGGAGCCTGGGAGGCGGGAGGCTTATGACATCCCCCTCACCATTACCGGG
>JALTXS010000185.1 GCA_027048265.1 Desulfurococcales archaeon | reverse complement strand
TAGGTGGGGTCAAACGGGGGGAGGGGTTGTCTGGCGGCTCCTATGGGGGCGTCGTAGAACTTGGGGTTGCTCGTGTGGTTCACAAGGTGTATGAGGAGGGACTCTCCGGAGCGGTAGTACTCCGCCTGGACTGTGGAGGGGGCATTTACCGCAACTGGGGACCTTGGGGCCTTCTGGTCTAGGAGTCTCGTGAGGAGCGCGAGGTAGTCGGGGTGGCCAAGGCGGTTGTAGTGTAGTCCCAGTCGGAAGGGATAGTAGATGAAGGCCCCTCGACCCACCTTTGTGGACAGTATTCCAGGCAGCCCCGAGCTGTAGCCGGGCGGGGGAGTGCTCCTCCCCAGGGCGTACTCGTAGCCCCATTTCCTCCAGGAGAGCCTAACCAATGCATGTACCCCTGTTCCCCGGCTCGTCTTGACCTGTACCAGTTCCCCTAGCATGGGGTCCCGGCGGTCCCTCTTGAAGGCCGTGCTGTGGTCTCCAAAGGGTATGAGGCGGGCCACCCCCTTCCAGAGCTCCTGTTCCCCGTTTTCCCTTAGCTCGAGGTAGAAGTAGCCCAGCTTGAGGACGCCCTCGAACCATATGCCAAGACGCTGCTGTAGGGGAAGGGCGTGCCTATAGGTGAAGTCCTCCCTCATGTAGCCGAACTGGTGTGTAGCCACCAGCACCCCACCCTCCTCCAGGAACCTGGCCAGGGCCTCCTCTGCCCGTGTGCTGAGAACCGTGACCGCCGGGGCTATTATGACACGGTACCTTCCCAGGACCTGGGGGTCCTCAAGGCCCCTGTCGTCCACGATCTCCCAGGGAAGGTGGCTGTGCATCATCATGTAGGCAAGGCCCTCCAGCTCGCCCGCGTGGTACTCGGGCCGCGGGTGCATTCCCCAATCCTGTGTCAGTGTGCTGTAGACCACGCCTATGTGCCTGAGGGTCTCCGCCCCCGCCAGGAGGTCCTCGATCTCCTCGAGCTCCCCGTAGACCTGGGATAGGGCGTCAAGGGCACGGGGGTCGGTGAAGAGCTGGCTGGAGAACATGGTAGCCACGGGCATGCCTCCTGCCGCGACTATCTCCCTGACCCCCTGCCTTATCGTGGGACCCGGTGGGGACTGGGGGGTTCGGAGGAAGTGGAAGAGGTTCCGCGTCGTGAGCACGATGCCCCCCTCGCCCACTAGGGCGCGGGATATCTTGGTTATGAGGGTGAGGAACCCCGGTCCCTTGGTGTCAGCCTCCGTGCCCTCAGCGAACACGCCGTCCAGGGCATCCCTTGCCCTCTGCACCACCCTGTTAGCCCTCCCCGCCCATCCTCCGGGGTGGTTGTTGTAAAACACCCTAACACCCTCCCGGGTCCTGCGGGCGGCCTGGGCTAGCTTCCTGAGGGACTCCTCGTTCACCCTGTACCTCCACTCCCACGCCCTCCTGTAGGCCTCGTCCTCGGGGTCCGCTTTACGCGGGAGCTCTAGGCCCTCCTCCCTCCGGAACCGCTCTTGGCAGTACCTGCAATAGCATGCCTTGCTCAGGTCGGGTAGATACCTCCAGCTGTCGAGGAGAAGGGCATCGGCCCCCGTCCTCTCGAGGGCCTCCTCAACCTCCTTTACGAAGTACTCATCCATGGCGGGGCTGTTGGGGCAGATGAGGGGCCAGTGGGGATCCTTCACGGGCTCCTCCAGGGGCACGTGCTCGAGTACTATAACCTCCCCTTCTAGGTTCCTCTGCGCCCATCCGGGGTGGAGCCTGTAGAGGTACCTGTTAGCCGTGTGTGCGGCCATGACGATGAGGCTTATTCCCCTCTCCCTAGCCTTCTCGGCCAGCTCGCCGAGGTCCAGGGTTGAGCGAGGGTGGCGGGGGTATAGCCTGCTCCCATTGTAAAAGACCCTCCCCCAAGCGTCGCGGGCGAAGACTATAAGCGTGTTTGCATGTGCCTTCTCCGCCACGCGGAGAAGCTTCTCTGCGTCAATCTCCTCCGACCGGTAGCCGAAGGGGTCTTCAAGGTTGA
>JALTXS010000184.1 GCA_027048265.1 Desulfurococcales archaeon | reverse complement strand
TTCCCCCTATAGAGGTCAACGTCTAGGGATTCCAGCAATTGCTCATACTTCTCAGCCCTGAGTCCCGCGGAGAACTCCACGGCTCTTTCCACGATATCCGCCCACTCAACGCTCTTTCCAATCCTCTTGTAAAGCGCCAGTATTGTTAGAAGGTACTTGGAGGGAACGCATCCATAGTTCACACAGGTGCCCCCCAGCGGCCCATTGGTGACAAGGGCCACACGAACACCCTGCTCGGCGGCATAGGTCACCGCGGAGAACCCGGCCGCTCCGCCACCAATAACAATGAGGTCATACGAAGACTTCATGTAATCACCACCTCTGCATTTCAAGTCCGGTGAGAAATTGGTTGTTCTTGTTGGAGAAGAGTTGCTTCTGTTGTTCACTTTATTTATGTTGAAGCGGAAAGGCGATACGTGTTCAGTACTTACAGCGCTTATAAAGGCCAGTAAAGCAGAACCTGATTTTAATAACTTCGGGCTACTGCTGTCCGGTTCCCCCTGCTTTAATCAACGGCTCCTTTCCCAAGGCTCTCTTGAAACACTCAAGCTCAACATCCCCCAAAACCTCATTCAGAGTCTCCACCAAGGCACTAATGCCCCTGGCAAGGTGATCATCTCTCCGGGGGTGGTCTGCGAGATAAAAGTAAAGGGCAATACGCCTCCCCGCATCTTCGATACACTCCTTGGCAGCCCTCTTCACAAAGGATAGTAACCTGTGCATCTCTCGCAACTCTACCAAGGTTTCTGCAAAATCGCTCAGCCTATCAAGTAGCCTTCGAGCCGTTATACCCGACTCCCCATAACTGGTCACGGCAATTCCTATTCCTCCTCCCCAAACCCTCCTATGGAAAGGCACTATCATGTTACCATGACCCACTTCCACCGCGTTGTTAACCAGTTTGCCTCGACGCGTGGCTTCTCTGGAAATTTTCTCGGCCAAGCGCCTGTCGCTCAACGCTATGACAATAATGTCATGGGAATCAATTATTTCACGCACGACCCCATCATCGGCCAAATTAGTCTCGTGAAACACAATCCCCTCGTTAAGAACTTCCTCCCTGGAGGCACCTGAAAGCCTGAGGGCATAGATTGAAACTTCAGCCCCTGCCCTGGCATAGTACCGTGCTTTCCTTACCCCAACGCTTCCTCCGCCCAGCACAGCGACGCTGAACCCCTCGAGCCTCAGGTAGAAGGGCATGAACTCTCCGCTCGTCATGCTTCCACCATTTAATGGTGTGGAGAAAGGGTGTGTTAGTAGGCTGCAGCGCCTATCGCCTTTAGTACGTCCTCTTCTGACACCATCCATTTCCTGGCGAGCTCCTGAGGGTCTATGGGGCAGAGGGGGTCGTCTCCCCAGAAGTCCCCCGTTACCGAGAGTGCCCTGTTGCGACTCCCCCCTCCGCAGGCGGCCTTGAAGGGGCATTTGGAGCACTTGGGCCCCCTTAGCCTCTGGTGGGTTTCTAGGAAGGGGCGTAGGAGCCTGTTCTCGGGGCTGAGTATGTCGCGGAGCCTCTGGGTCTTCACGTCACCTATTATGTGTTTCTCGAGGAACTGGCAGGGCCTTACCGTTCCGTCGGGGTAGATGCTTACGGTCTTGCGGCCACAGTCCCCCTGGGCGCCCACCATCTGGAGGTATTGGAGGAAATCCTCCCTTGTCTTGGATAGGATGTGGCCTGCAAGTATCCCGGCGAAGTTGCCCCGCACCACAAGTATCTCGGGGTCGCCTTCGTACTTGTTGGAGAGCCTGATTATCTCCTCGACGAACTTACTCATCTGCCCGGGGGTGGGGAGCTCCCCCTTCATCCCCTGGGCCCTGCCAGTGGAGTCGAGGAGGTAGAAGCTTATCCTCCTAACCCCCATCTCTCTAGCCATGTCCACTATCCGGGGGGCCTCGTCTATGCTTGTACGGGTGAGGGTCATCCTAATCCCCGTGTCGAGGCCCTCTTCAACCGAGTTCCTTATGCCCCTCATGGTCGCCCTGTAGGC
>JALTXS010000183.1:1221-1988 GCA_027048265.1 Desulfurococcales archaeon | reverse complement strand
GCACCGCCGCGAGTATCACGCGCCTCCGCATGCCCCCGCTGAGGCTCCAGGTGCTCTTGTCCCACTTCTCCCGGGGCACCTCCATGTCCTCCAGCGCCTCCCTCGCCCGGGCCCGGGCCTCGGCCCATGTCATGCCCCTCATCACCAGGAGGGTGGTCACGTACTCCATGGGGCTGGGGAAGAGGAGGGGCCGGGCCTCCTGGGGGACCACCGCGATGCGCTCCCTTACCTCCCACACTTCCTCCACCACATCGTAGCCCAGTACGCGGATGGTGCCCCGCGTGGGGAGGAGCTGGGTGGCGGCTATCCTGATGAACGTTGTCTTGCCCGCGCCGTTCTGGCCTAGTAGGGTGGAGATGCTCCCCCTCTCCACCTCCAGGCTAACGCCCCTAAGCGCCACCACCTGGTGGCCCCTGGTGCGGTATATCTTCCAAAGGTCACGGGCCTCCAGTACGACGGTCATCCCAGACACCATCGTCTCATGCGATCATCTTTTAGCCTGGTGGCGCTTGCTTGTAAGGAGCACCCCTCCAGGGCGAAACCGCTAGGCCCCTGGGCCCTTTTCGAAGTACTCCACGATGCCCCGGTGGAGGGAGGAGAGGGCGCTCCGGGTCACGAGGAGGGCGTCGGGGTCGTCCCTGTACATGGGGAGGCCTAGGGTGACCTCCCGCAGCTCCTCGGTGTCTACGCTGTGGGGGGCGAGGTTCCTGGGGTTGAAGCCCCCGTGCCTGCCCCCCGCTATGACCCTCTGTACGGCCTTCCAGGAG
>JALTXS010000183.1:0-1211 GCA_027048265.1 Desulfurococcales archaeon | reverse complement strand
CCCTTACCTCCCACACTTCCTCCACCACATCGTAGCCCAGTACGCGGACGGTGCCCCGCGTGGGGAGGAGCTGGGTGGCGGCTATCCTGATGAACGTTGTCTTGCCCGCGCCGTTCTGGCCTAGTAGGGTGGAGATGCTCCCCCTCTCCACCTCCAGGCTAACGCCCCTAAGCGCCACCACCTGGTGGCCCCTGGTGCGGTATATCTTCCAAAGGTCACGGGCCTCCAGTACGACGGTCATCCCAGACACCATCGTCTCATGCGATCATCTTTTAGCCTGGTGGCGCTTGCTTGTAAGGAGCACCCCTCCAGGGCGAAACCGCTAGGCCCCTGGGCCCTTTTCGAAGTACTCCACGATGCCCCGGTGGAGGGAGGAGAGGGCGCTCCGGGTCACGAGGAGGGCGTCGGGGTCGTCCTTATACATGGGGAGGCCTAGGGTGACCTCCCGCAGCTCCTCGGTGTCTACGCTGTGGGGGGCGAGGTTCCTGGGGTTGAAGCCCCCGTGCCTGCCCCCCGCTATGACCCTCTGTACGGCCTTCCAGGAGTCGCTGTCCTGCCTCAGGAAGGCCAGCGCCCCCCTATAGAGTTCCCAGAAGCGGTCGAGGTACTCGTCCAGCCTCCGGGCGAGAACCTGGGTGTACTTCTCCTTTATCTCGGGGGTCTCCTTCAGGGGGTTCCAGTCGTAGGCCACGTAGGGGTAGTGCTCCTCCAGCTCCCGGGGCACCACGCCTGCGTTGGTTAGTATGACCTGGTGGATCCTGTCGTAGTACCCGGTCTTAACAAGGGTCCTCTGTATCATGTAGTGGATGTAGCTCTGGCTGTAGGGCTTGCCATAGCTGCAGGGGATGAGGAGGAGGAGCCTCCCCTCGGGGGGCCTGTACTCCTCGAGCACCCTCCGGTGGGCCTCCTCAATGTAGGGGTGGTTGAGGATCTCCTCCCCCACGCCCCTCAGGTAGAGGCGCCCGTCACCCGCCCACACCAGCTCCCGGCCGCTCCATACCAGCCTCTTCTCCCAATCCGACAAGCTTCCTCAACCCCCCGGGGGCATATCTGGGGGGAGAGGGGATAAAATAGGATGCAATCCATACCCATTTGCATGTAACAGGGCCGAACCCTAGGTGTCGTCCCTTGGGGTGCAGGGAGGCTGTTGAGAAAAGCCTTAGGACAAGGGGTGGCAGGCTCTTGCTGGAGGCCTGGGTTCGCCCGGGCTC
>JALTXS010000182.1 GCA_027048265.1 Desulfurococcales archaeon | reverse complement strand
CGAGGGGTATGAGGGTTGATGGCAACGACCCCCTTGCTTCCTACAGGGCCATGAGGATGGCCCGTGACTACGCGGTCGGTGAGAAGAGGCCCGTGCTGGTGGAGATGGTGACCTACAGGGCGGGGAGTCACACTACAAGCGATGACCCCAGCCGCTATAGGCCCCGGCAGGAGGAGGAGTACTTCCAGCGCTACGACCCCATACTGCGCCTGCAGGCCTACATTGTGTCACAGGGCATCTTCGCGGAGAAGGAGGTCGAGTCCTACTGGGAGGAGAAGAACCGTGAGATAAAGGAGATTGTGGAGAGCCACGTGGACAAGCCCCCCCTGCCCCCCGAGACCCTGTTCGAGCAGGTCTACTCACGTCCCACGTGGATACTCGAGGAGGAGATGCGGGAGTTTAGAGACTACTTGGAGTTCAGGAAGAGCCTCGAAGGCCAAGGTGGGGGAGAGTGACCATGCCCGTTATGACCATGGTCCAGGCCCTCAACGCTGCTCTGCGGGAGGAGATGGCGAGGGACCCCCGGGTAGTGGTCATGGGGGAGGACGTGGGCAAGAGAGGGGGAGTCTTCCTCGTAACCGAGGGCCTCTACCACGAGTTCGGCCCCGACAGAGTCATGGACACGCCGTTGAGCGAGGGTGGCATAATAGGAGTGGCGGCGGGTATGGCCATGTATGGCCTCCGCCCCGTGGTCGAGATACAGTTCATAGACTTCATATACGAGGGACTTGACGAGCTCTTCACCCTGGTGGCGAAGCAACGGTACCGGACCGCCGGGGAGTTCACCGTCCCCCTTGTGATACGATCCCCCTACGGGGGAGGCATCAGGGGGGGCCAGTACCACAGCCAGAGCCCTGAGTCCTACTTCATACACACCGCTGGTTTAAAGGTGGTGGTGCCCAGCAGCCCCCGGGAGGCAAAGGGCCTACTAAAGTCCAGCATAAGGGACGAGGACCCCGTGGTATTCATGGAGCCCAAGCGCATATACCGCTCAATAAGGGAGGAGGTCCCCGAGGACCCCGACTTCACCATCCCCCTCGGAGTAGCCCGGAGGGTGAGGGAGGGGGACGACGTCACCCTCATAGCCTACGGGAGCATGCTCCACGAGGCCCTAGAGGCGGCAAAGATGGCGGAGGAGAGGGACGGCATCACCGTGGACGTCATAGACCTGAGGACCCTCCTCCCCTGGGACAAGGACACGGTGAGGAAGAGCTTGGAGAAGACAGGCCGCCTTGTGGTGGTCCACGAGGCCCCCCGCACGCTGGGCTTCGGGGCCGAGCTGGTGGCGTGGCTCGCCGCCAACGAGTTCTTCAGCCTCCTGGCACCCCCCCTGAGGGTCACGGGGTGGGACACACCCTATCCCCTGGTGCACGAGTGGCACTACCTCCCCAACAGGGTTAGGGTTTACAAGGTTCTTCGCGAGATAGTAGAGTACAGGTAGCTATTACCGGGGTGAGCACGGTTGCCCAGGATAGCCGTTATGAAGCTGCCCGAGATAGGAGAGGGTGTGGTCGAGGCGGAGATACAGAAGTGGCGGGTCAAGGAGGGCGATCGCGTCGAGAAGTACCAGAACATTGTCGAGGTCATGGCGGACAAGGGGAGCCTGGAGCTCCCCAGCCCCTACACGGGGAGGCTTAGGAGGATACTAGCCCCCGAGGGCAAGCTGGTCAAAGTAGGCGAGCCCATAGCAGAGATAGAGACCGACGAGGGAGAGCCCCCTTCAACCAAGGCCTCCGAGGAACCCGGGGCAACCTCCGAGCATTTAGGGGAACAGGTAAAGGGAAAAGAGACTACAGGAGGAGAAAAACCCTCACCCCCCCAGGCCCCGCCCTCTAGGCCCAAGGCCAGCCCCGCGGTCAGGAGGCTAGCCGCTGAGCTGGGAGTCCCCTTGGAGAAGGTAAAGGGCACCGGCCCCCACGGGACCATAACCCGTGAAGACGTCCTGAAATACCACAGAGAAGCCCAGCGCGAGGAAGCGAAGCCGCCGCTGGA
>JALTXS010000181.1 GCA_027048265.1 Desulfurococcales archaeon | reverse complement strand
CGGGGGGCCCTCAGATCCAGGAACCTCCAGTCCAGCCTCTTGGAGAGCCCCGTCTTCTCCCAGTCGTGGGGGTCTATGGGCAGGGGCTTCTGGGCTTTGGCGAGGAGCCTCATCTCCTCAGCGACGAGCTCCTTGCCCCCGATGCTCGCCTTGCTCTCCACCATGGTCCCCTTGAAGGCAACCACATCCTCCTGGCCCAGCTCCACCACCTGCTCGTAGAGCTGGGGGTCCTGGTTCTTCTTAACAACCACCTGTAGGAGACCGTCCAGGTCACGTAGTATCACGAAAGCGATCTTACCCACAATCCTGAGCCTGTCAACCCAGCCCGCGACAACCGCCTTGCTCCCCGGCTCCAGTGCTAGAGCCTGGGCGGTCCTTATCCTCTGCCTCAAGTCCATAGACCTCCCCTCTCAAGGAAAGCGGCTAGGCCCCTCAAGGCGGGGGACGCTCATAGGTAACCCCCGGCGCGGTCTAATAAGATAACGCCCCCACAGCGCCACGCGGGATGGGGGACTTGGGCTAGAAGGCGGGGTTGCCGGGCTCCTTCTTGGCCGCGACCACCAGGGTGGTAGTGCTGAGGACCCCTTCCATCCTTCGGAGGTACTCGGACACCAGCTTCTTGAGACGGTCGTTGCTAGCAGCGTGCACGAGGGCAACCAGGTCATGGGTGCCATACACCATGTATGCTGACTTGACCCCCGGGAGCCCCGCTATCCTCTCGAGGAGCTCCAGCTCCCGGCCGGGAACGGTATTTATAAGTATTATGGCCTCCACGGCCACCCTACCACCCTCTAAGATCTAAACCTGACACGAGTAATAACACTGCCCCCCGGTTAGGCCAGGAGCCTCTTCACCACACCCGCGTAGTTGGGGGGGAGGATAAGTAGGAGAGAGTGGACCCTTTCCAGCGACCGTCGTCCAAAGTCACGGTGCCTCTTGTATGCCTCCAGGAGGCTGGACAGGACATCCCCGTAGCGGACCGGCGGCTTAAGGGGGTCGGCATAGTAGAGGAACACCATGAGGAGCACAGTATCCCAGTCCTTGTACTCCTCATCCCCGCAGCCTGTCAGGGCCTGCTCCGCGTCAATAACAGCGACCCGTCCACCGGGGGTTTTCAGGAAGTTGCTGGGCTTGGTGTCCCCCAGACAGTAGTCCTGGGAATGTATCCTGCCAAGGACTTCGCCCAGGACCCTGGCCTCCCGCTCCCCGGGGACGCTGAGGGGGATGCCTTCTATGTACTCCTTGACCATTATGGTCCTGCGGTAGTCGACCTCATAGACCCGGGGAACCCTCACCCCCCCGGGGGGTCGGGTGTAGAACTTCTCCTCCCTCAGAAGCCTCCCAAGAGCGCTCGTCTCGTAGGGGTAGTGGATGCTCGCTGGGGGGAGTAGGCCCAGGATCCACTTAGCCACACCCATGGGGCGGCTGTAGTCCTTCACCACCCTCCTCCCATGGGGCGTGTCCACTACCCGGCTCTGGGAGACGAGGGTGTCTACCTCGCCCAGTACTCCCCTGAGCCTCCCCGGCACCCTTGGGAGGAGCCGGGCAAGGTAGGCGTGGGGGTGGGCTGGTGGAAAAGTTGTCTGGGTTGGCAAGGAGGCGACCCACCCTTATATGGTCCTGGGGCTACATGTAGGTGACGGGGCCGCCCTCTCCCTTGCCCTGCTCCTTCTCCTTCTCCTCCCTTGCAGCGGCGGCTATGCTCGCCCTTATCTGCTCCTCCACCCGGGACGCCTGCTCGAGGAGGTCGGATAGGTCCAGCTCCAGGCCGGCGTAGGCAGCTATGGCCCGGGCCACGGCGGCGGCGGCCCGGTAGTCTACGATGCCCCCCGCCACGTATATCTCCCCCGTCTCGCCCAGGACCACGCCCCCGTCCATCCCGTATATGGGGGCAAGGCCGGGGACGAGGCCGTTTAGGCCCGATATGGCTCCCTCCATCTCTATGTCCCCGTGCCTGGCGAGGGCGTCTAGGAGGGGCTTGCCCGACGCGGCTA
>JALTXS010000180.1 GCA_027048265.1 Desulfurococcales archaeon | reverse complement strand
GCGGGCCAGGCTTCTGGCAAGCGCCTCGGGGGTCTGGACTCCAGAGAGGTCAACACCCTGCAGGGCCAGCCCTAGCCAAGATATGTGGAGATGGGCGTCGACAAAGGCGGGGGTCACATACCCTTCCACGTTGATGTCCTTGGCGTAGCTTGCCGTGCCGGGGCCTTTGATAATGCCGTCCTCCACGAGGAGGGTGTCCCCCACATGTTCAAGATGTTCATTGTACACGCCCAGTGCTTTGATATTGTACGAGGCCATGTACACACCCGCGCGTAGTGCTCCCAGGGTCATTTTATCGTGGTTCCATTATACATTTCTTGACCCTTCACTCTCCATGCTCCCGCCATAGTTATGTGGCATTGGGTCTACAGTGTCTCATGCATCGTGTTCTTATGTTTATACCAACGCATAACTGCTCATATCCGTATCTTACTAGTATCAGGATAGGAGGGGGATGGTAGTGAGGAGGAGGGACTTCGTTAAACTTGTTGCACTCATTGCACTAACTGCGGGCTCTACGGGGATGGCTTGGAGGCTCCTAGAAAAGGGGTCCAAGGGCGAGACACCCGTAGCAGAGGACAGGGGTCTCGAGGAGGTGGTTGGTGTCGAGGTTGTTGCAGAGAACCTTAAGGTACCCTGGTCTGTTGTGCCTCTGGGAGAGTCAAGGTACATTGTAAGCGAGAGGCCTGGCAACGTCCTAGCGGTGACAAGCGAGGGCCATAGGCTAGTAGCGTCCTTCAACGTTGCTGCGGTTGGGGAGGCGGGCCTCCTGGGCCTGGCCCTCCACCCCGAGTATCCCCATAGGCCTTATCTCTACGCCTACATGAGCTACTATGGAGGACCCAGTGGTATCACTAACCGGGTGGTAAGGATACGCCTAAACCTCCAGACCCTTAAGGCTGAGGGTTGGAGTACAATTTTCGATGGAATCCCCGGTGCCCGGATACATGATGGGGGCAGGATTAGGTTTGGCCCGGATGGCATGCTCTACATAACCACGGGTGATGCGGCGCGCCCCGAGCTTTCGCAGAGGCTGGACAGTACTGTGGGCAAGATTCTAAGGGTTGATGAAAACGGGGCCCCGCCTAGGGATAATCCCTTCAGCGGTTCCCCGGTATACTCCTATGGTCACCGGAACCCCCAGGGGATTGACTGGAGCCCCACTTCGCGAATTATGGTCGCGTCGGAGCATGGGCCTCGGGGTCATGATGAGATAAACGTTATACACCCTGGTGGCAACTATGGGTGGCCCATCGTAAAAGGTAGGGCAGGGCGGGAGGAGTACATAGACCCTGTACTTGAGAGCGGCCCTGACGTAACTTGGGCTCCTTCGGGAGCCTCGTTTGTGAGAGGAGATATGTTCCCAGAGCTCCAGGGGAGCTTCATGGTAGCATGCCTTAGAGGGCAGCGCCTTCTAAGAATAAATATCGAGAATGCAGAGACCGCTCGATTAGCCGAGGAGGCCTTCGAGGGAGCCTTCGGGAGACTGAGAGATGTTGTGGTTGATGAGGACGGCTCCCTACTCCTCCTGACCAGCAACACTGACGGGAGGGGTAGGCCAAGAGAGGGAGACGATAGGCTGATTAGGCTCTATAAGAACTGAGATCCCTCACCTACCGCACAGAATCGTTAAGGATGGGGGTAGGCCTGCTTTATTGGCCAAGCTTAATTACCACAGACTCCCACACTATGCCCCAAGCATGACAAAGAGAGGGTCAAGTACAGTCCTCCACCATAAGGCCTGGTGCCAGCTATGTACAGGCGAAACAATGTAGTAATCCTCGCGTCACTCCTGGTAATAGTGGTGGGCCTCAGGCTGCTACTCCCCGCGGAATTTGAGAAGGTTGACAAAGCTGTTTTCGAGCACCTCTATAGGAGCGAGGGGCTCCTCTACACTTTCATGAAAGCACTCTCCCTCACAGCATCCCTAGAAGCCATAGCGGCCTACGTCGCATTTATAGTTGCACTAGACGTCCTGAGGACTAGGAGCTTATCAAGGGAAACCCTGGGCCTCCTACTCTCACTATCGATCGCAATGG
>JALTXS010000179.1 GCA_027048265.1 Desulfurococcales archaeon | reverse complement strand
GAACACCTGGGACGCACCAGCCTAGCTCTCCCCATATATGGTCACATGAAGGAGGATGAGGCCGAGCTGGTGGCAAAGGGAATAGCCGAGCTACTTGGGGGATGAAAACAGACCAAATCCCTGTTTATTGGGTTATTCTTGCAGTGATGGAGAGGCTCGTAGCTTGGACGTCCGTTTTTCAGGAATGATTTCCATTTTTCAACTATTGCTTAAGTCATTTGCATGAGGTTAATCTTTGAGAGAATGTATTGTTGGGTTTTTTGTGTTTGTTTTGTTTGTTTCTTGTTGAATGAATATTTTTTTATAGTATGTTTAACAGATAGTTTTGTAACATACATATTTTTCATATTAGAATACGTACAGGTGCAGGCGGTGGGTTCAAGGATAGGGCGTCGAGCGGCTCTTCTAGTGCTCCTTGCCTTGGCCTTGCTGGTCCACTTCGCCAGCATTGTGGCTTTGGGGGAGGTGTATAACGCTACCCTTGGGGAGATAAGAGGAGTGGCCGTGCCGGGGTTTGAGAGCTCGCTCATAGCCCTTGGTGGTGGAGGTGATTCGGGGCGGTTCGTGGTGACGTGCTCCTCGTTATTCAACGAGGTGGGGGTACTGGTCTGGGGCGACGCCGCTGGTCTGCGGAGGGCCCAGTTAATGTGGATGCCCACGGGGTACGCCAATCATAACAATACCCACGTTTACCAGATGCTGCTCCTCAACGGGACGCACCAGGTGGTCCTAGGCCGATACTATGACAGGGACACGGGGTTCAGTGCCTTCGTCGCCCTGGTGGGTGGAAGTAGCGCCGTTTGGGTGAGGAGCCTCCACGGTGATTCCGCCTCGGTGTGGTGGCAGGGCCTCGCCGTTGATGGGGGCAGGGTCTATGCGGTGGGCAACTACCGCCCGGCCCTCAACGCGAACATTAGGCTCTTCCTCCTCGTGCTCAACGAGAGCAGCGGGAGCGTGTTGGCGGCCCGCTACTACACTCTCCCCAGCCGCATTGGTTCGGAGACGGCCCTACTGGTCAAGGAGCCGGGGGGCGACCTCTACATCGTGTCGAACACCTACAAGTACACCCCCGCCCAGACCTCCATAGCAGTCATCCTGAGGATGGGGGAGGACGGGGCCCTGAGGTGGGCGAGGGTGATAGAGGACCCCGCCTTCTACCCCCGGTGGGCCTTCCTGGACCCCGGGGGAGACCTAATTGTGGTGGGAGTCACCGCCCTTGAGGGCCAGGGACTACTGGGCGTCCTCCGCATGAGCACCAACGGCACCCCCCTGGAGCTGAGGGCCTACAACGACACCAGCGGACGTTGGCTAATCACGCATGAGGTGAAAGCCTACATGGAGGATGGCAGCCTCCTGGTCGCGGGGGCGCAGATGAAGGCACTGGGCAACGAATACTACCTATTCTACGCCAACATAACCCCCACGGGCATAGACTACCGAGAGCTACGGCCCCTCGTACGCTTCTCCGCCCCCATGGCGGTGCTGGGCGGGGGGCAGGGGCCCCTAGTAGTGCTTAGGGTTAACCCGCAAGAAGGCCCCCACCGGGGGGAGGACCACCTGGCCCTGTACAGGCCCTCGGAGGACTGGCCCCAGAGGCCCCTGAGTGTCATAACTGTGGAGAACTTCACCACCCGGGACCTGGGCCCCAGTCAGGGGAACATAGCCGCGTCCCGCATACGGGCCCACCCGCCCCAGGAGCTCCACCTTGTCGACACGGCCCTCGGGCAGGACAGGGTCCTCCATCGAGTCACCCTCGCCATAAACGCGAGCTACGACGAACCCCAGGGGGAGCTCGTGCTCAGCGCCGAAGCGGAGCTAGAGGCGGGCACCCAAGCCGGTAGGCTCCTCCGCCTCACCCCCCAGAGCATAACGGGGGCGATGGTGGAGGTGAAAGCGCAGGGAACCCCCACGGGAGTCCACATCGCCTCCGCAGGGGGTGTGATTGTGATCTCCAACGCCAGCATCTCCACAGGGGAGTCGGGAAGGATCCTGACCATAACCCTGGCCAATGCTGGCAAGGCCAGCCTGGGGTTCCCCCAGGGTCTCGTGGAGGGGGTGGAG
>JALTXS010000178.1 GCA_027048265.1 Desulfurococcales archaeon | reverse complement strand
ACAGCATCCTCCACCCTCAGGGGCCTCCATCCCTGCTGTCCGTCCCTGAGGGTCGTGTCGGTCAGGTAGATGGGGTGCCTGACCACGGGCTCCCCGCCCGCCGTGAAGAGGGGTGGGTGCTCTAGGGAGAACTGGCTCCTCTCCTCGCGCTCGCTCGACATCTTTAAGCCTCCCCCGATGGGGCCTGTTTAGTCTCTGGCCTTGTTAATTAACTATATAACAACTAGGTTAACGAAGGTTAGAATAACGCGATATTTGTGTAATTTTTGTTCAACAGTAGGTTACCAAAATAAACAGAAGAAGAGGAAGCCTCCAGGGTCAAGCCCCGTGGGACTCCTGGAAAAAGGCCTCCACGACGCCAGCAATGTACTCGAGGTCATCCCGGGACAGGAAGGGGTGCACGGGGAGGCTGAGCACCCTAAGCGAGGCCTCCTCTGCCACCGGGGCCTCCCCCTCCACGTGGCCCAGTGACCTGTAGAGGGGGTAGAGGTGCAGGGGCCGGGGGTAGTGAACGGCGGTCTCCACCCCCCTCTCCTGGAGGTATGAGGCAAGCCTGTCCCTCTGCCCCGGCTCAGTTCTTATGACGTACTGGTGGTAAACGTGCTTGCAACCGGGCCTCTCCCTCGGGGTCTCCACCAGGCCCCCCAGCCTCTGGGACAGGAAGGCCGCGTTCCTCCGACGGGCCTCGTTGTACTCGTCGAGCCTCCTCAGCTGGATCCTGCCTATGGCGGCCTGCATCTCGGTCAGGTGAAGGTTGCTCCCAAGAGTGTTGGTCTCGTACCTCTTCTCCTCACCGTGTTTCCTTAGGAGGAGGAGTCTCCTGTAGACCCTCTCCACGCTCGTGGTCACGGCGCCCCCCTCCCCCATTGTCATGTTCTTCGTGGCGTAGAAGCTGAAGGCACCCGCGTCCCCAACGCTCCCGGCCCTGGAGTCCTTGCAGCTGGCGCCATGGGCCTGGGCGGCGTCCTCAAGTACACGGAGCCTGTGGTCCAGGGCTATCTCCATGATAGCATCCATGTCAGCCATGTGGCCATAAAGGTGAACAGGAATCACTGCACGGGTCCGGGGGGTTATCCTCTCCAGGAGGCTGTCAGGGTCCATGGTAAGCGTATCGGGCTCCACATCCACGAACACTGGGCGGGCGCCCACGCGTAGGACCGCGTTGGCAGTCGCCGTGAATGTGAAGGCGGGGACGGCCACCTCATCACCGGGCCCCACTCCAAGGGCTTGGAGGGCCGCCTCCAGCGCTATCGTGCCGTTCATGAACGTCACGGCGTAGCGGGTCCCCACGTATCGGGCGAACTCCTCCTCGAAGCGCCTCGTCTCCTCCCCCCGGGTGAGCATCCCGCTCCTGAGAACCCTCTCTACCGCCCGGAGCTCCTCCTCCCCCATCCTGACCTCAACCAGCCTTACCCTGCGGACCGCCTGCTCGCCAGTCATTGTCACCACCGGTGACATGATTGTCGTTAGAAACATATAGGCTTGCCTAGTCCAAGGGGCTCAGCCCCGTCTCCAGTATCCTCCGGACCTCATCCCCCGTGCGGCGGGGCTTGTGGAAGACCACCCTCAGCCAGCCTCCCTCGCTCCTCACCTCCCCCACCTGGACCCTTATGCCCAGGCGCGCGAAGTGGGCAAGGCTCTCGTCGAGGACACGGGGGTCGCGGAAGCGGAGGACAAAGGACTCGACCAGGAGCCCCTCCCTCTCAACCTTCTCCACGCTCGCTTGCGGGGGCTGGAGAAGGGCCCGGCCCAGCCTAAGCCACCTCTCCTCAAGCTCCCGTGGCCCGGGTTTCTCCTCGTAGATCTTGAAAATCTCCCTCAGCACCCGGGGGAATATGAAGCTCCTCCCCTCCTCGAAGAAGAACCTCATCCCCTCCTCGATGTCGCCTATGTTAGTCCGCGTGGTGGTGTACTTGAGGGGAGGGACCCTGTTCTCGGGGTCCCTGAGTATAATGCCCTCACCACCAGTCTCCTCCATCCGGTCCACGATGGCCCGGAGCCTCTCGTGCCGGGTCTTCTCCACCACGTCTATCACGGGCACGGTGGGGATTCCATATTCCT
>JALTXS010000177.1 GCA_027048265.1 Desulfurococcales archaeon | reverse complement strand
CTAGGTGCCTTAACCCCAGCCGCTTTAACCGCGGATAGGCTCTTCCCGTTAGTATTGGGTGGACGCATGTGACTGCAATTTCTCGGGCCCCGAGCCTCCTGAGGGCTTCCACAGCCTCCACGATTGTCCCACCCGTGCTTATTATGTCATCCACAATGATGACGTTCCTGCCCTCGACCCTCGCGTCACGTGCCTCAACTACAACCTCGTCAGCGGAGAGCCTCCTCTTCTCCAACACAGTGTACTCCAGGCCAAGGGCCTCCGCCATAACCCGTGCCCACTGCTCAGCCTCCTCATCAGGGCCCACCACTATGGTTTCGCCCTCCCTTGTGAAACCAGTAGACCTGATGTACTCGGCCAACAGTGGGACGGTGGTGACGTTAGTGAACCTCTCTCCGAACACGCTGCGGGGGTCACCTATCCTGTGGAGGTGCATGTCCACGGTGAGGATGTGGTCGGGCGCCACACTGTTTAGCAATCGTCCAAGCGTGAATATGCTAACTGCCTCGCCGGGGTTAAAGCGGGAGTCCTGCCTCGCGTAGGCCATGTAGGGTATGACTGCATAGACCCTGCGGGCCCCCAGGTCGCGTAGGGCATCGAGCGTTATTAGCGTCTCTACCAGTTTCTCGTTAACCCCCCTCTGCAGGGAGTTGACGTAAACAACACTCTTTCCCTCAACATCGGCCGCTATCCTCACGTAGGTTTCCCCGTCGGGGAAGAACTTTACCTCGACCTCGCCAAGGTCTGCCTCGAGCTGCCCTGCGAGAGACACGGCAATGTGCTCTCCAGAGGAGCCGCCCAGTACAATCAGGTCTCTAGCCACGCTCAGGTACACCCCCATTATCCCGTGTCACTGTTATAATATTGTCTTGTCCCAGTATTTTATTTAAACACATTGTCCAACAACCCGACCCTATGGGCTAGGGTTCTCCAAGATTTTTCACAATATTTTACAAATCTTGTGAACGTCTTCCCAGCTCTTCCCAAAGCCTCAGGTAAAGTCCCTCCCAGCGCTTTAGCCATGCTCTCCACTCCTCTTCAGGCTCGTACAACTCTTCCTCGCCCATACCTAGCTTAGAAAATATATATCCCCACTCAGCATCCCCCGAGCCCACCATACCCGTGATCGCGGCGCCGAGGGCACTCGCGTCAACCCAGGGCATCCTCTTGACGGGAAGGCCGACGACTCCGGCCTTTATGGAGTTCCACAGGCCAATCCTGGAGCCGCCGCCGACCACTCTCATCTGGCTGAACCTCCCACCCCTCCACTCTTCAGCCTTTTTGACAATAACTCTCTCCCACAGGGACACTCCCTGCATATAGGCTCTGACGAGGTCACCCTTGCTAGTGGAGAGGCTGAGGCCATAGACAAGCCCCCGCACACCAGGGCGCCAGTCGGGGCTACGGGTCCCCTCGAGGAAGGGGAGGAAAAGTAGCTCTGAGGGGTTCTTGGGGAGATCCTCCAGATCCTCCCAGGAGAGGCCAAGGGTCTCCAGGAGCCATTCGAGACCCCTGCCCCCAGTGGGTAGGGAAGCCTCGGCTACCCATTTACCCGCGATAACATGCCTGTAGACCTCGAATGCTCCCCAGGGGTCGCCCCGGGGTTCCTCGACCGTGAAGTTGAGGCAGGTGGAGGTACCAGTGGTGTCCACGATAATGTCACTCCTCCCTGATTCCGCCACCATGTGCGAGCAGACGGAGTCAACGCATCCCAGGGACACGTATATCCTCGTACCCCTGCCGGCGTCTAGGAGCCTGCGGGTGTTAATAGTGGTATCCTCCAAATGTGTCGACTCCTCTATACTGGGGAGCAGGCTGGGGTCTTCGACTCCACTCTTTTCAAGCAGCAGGGGCTCCCAATCGCCTCTCTCCAGGCCGTATAGGAGGGTCTCGCTTGCATGGGTATGGTCGGTCAGCTTCCGGCCTGTTAACACGTAATAGAGGACATCCTTCAACTGCCCAGCCATGTAGGCCCTCTTAACAAGTAGGGGCTTCCTCTTCTTTATCCAGAGTAGTTTGGGACCCGTGAAAAGAGGGTCAGGTCTCAGGCCGGTGAGCTTCCTTATCTTCTCCCATCCTACTTCCTGCTCGATCAGCTTGGCCTCCTCTATCGCTCTCCTGTCCATCCAGGATATATAGGGGTGGAGGGCCTTTGCCTCCCTGTCTATGAGTGCAAGCCCGGGGGACTGGCCCGATAAGCCTATCACCAGGGTGTCAAATCCCTTTTTCTCTGCCCTCCTTACGGCGAGTCGTAGTAGCTTTACGGATGCGTTGATTATCTCCCCAAGGTCCTGCTCTGCGTAGAGCTTGCCGTTCTCCTCCCAGGTCTTCAGACCTACACGCTGGGAGGCATCGCATAGTTTTTCAAAGGCCAGATTATAGCATTCTAGCTTTACGCTACCCGTACCCAGATCGAGTCCCGCGAAGAGCGTCGACAGGACTTCCCCCCAGAGAAGGTTTTTCCGGAGGCTCATTAAAATATATATTTCAACACATCTCATACTATCAACCAAGACCCAAACACACGTGTTATAAAATACCATACAAGAAAATACCAGGAGATGCGAAAGGGAGGGATGATGACCGGGTTGAGCATGTTGGAGGAAAAACTGTTGTTCAACTCCCTGCTAAGGCTGGCTAAGGACGAGCTGGGACTCTCCAGGGTCTCCCAGGAACTGGGGATAGATATGCCCACTCTGAGCAAGTACTCTACAGGCAAGCTTCATCCAAGCATTAAGCGTATAAGGGAGCTGTTACCCCGTCTCACAAAGATGATCGACCCCCGTGCCTCATTGGAGAGGTCCCTGAGAGAGGGCATAATGGAGGGCCCAGAGCTAAACAACGTCCTCTCCACGAGACCCTACCTGGCAGTATGGGCAGCCATAGAGTTGAAGAGAGGACTTGACCCGAAGAAGTACAGCAAGATACTCACCGTGGAGGGGGGAGGAATATCCATATCGACAATAATCTCGATGCTAGAGGGTAAGAGGATTGTCTATGCTCTCAGGAACACGTTCGTGCCCCGTGGCCTGACCGAGCCCTGCACCCCCCTTCACAGCTATAGCGGAGAGCCCAAGTCCCGGGCCTACATAACCCTTCCCCCCAAAGCCGTGTCGAGGGATGACCGAGTTCTTGTTGTGGACGACGTTAGCTGGACGGGTTGCACCCTAACCTCGTTGCAGAGGCTCGCGCATGTACAAGGGGGGGAGGTTACTGCAGTATCAGTTGTGGCCCTGAGCCGTGATATCCTGGAAAAGGCCAGGGAGGTCTTCCCCCAACTTAGGTATTTGCTTGTTATATAGATTTCAAATTTCCCATGGAAGTATTAATTACTACTCCTGAAAGATTGTATAAAGAAGGACAAGGTACAAGGTTTTCGTGAAATGGTGGTGAGGCCATTGGACAAACCACCTCGACTGGACTTCTCCGAGAAACTCCTGAAATACAGGCCCGACCCGGACAGGATACTAGAGGCCGCCGAGGAATGGGGCTATGGTGAGAAGAGCAGGGAGGTCATAAAAAGGGCCCTCGAGGTCGAGAGCCTGGGCTCGATGCCCTTCAGCATGTACGAGGCCCCACCAATAATAGACAGGGCCGAGGAAACCGCAGTAGTCTACGATGTTGATGGGAAGCGTTATATAGACATGATGGCGGGCTTCGCAGTAAGCAACGCTGGCCACCACAGGAAAGCCGTCATGGAGGCGATTGTCAGGCAGTTCGAGAAGATAGTCCAGTACAGCGAGATGCTCACCGAAGACCGGATAAGGCTCGGCGAGAAGCTCGTCAGCATAACCCCGGGGGGTTTCCCCAAGAAGGTATTCTACACGGTAACCGGGAGCGATGCCAACGAGGTCGCCATAAAGCTCGCCCGCATATATACGGGCCGCCAGTACATTATGACCCAGTGGGGGGACTACCACGGCCGAACTATAGGAACCGCCCCCCTCACCCACAGTACCAGCACATGGTCCCAGATATACCCTGTTCCCCCCGCCGACATCGCCATTGTTAGGATACCCTTCCCCTACTGCTACCGGTGTCCGTGCTCGAAAACAGCTCGAGACTGCGAATCATGTGCTGAAGAGTGTCTACACCAGGTGGACTACATGCTGAGCTCCAAGTACTACGGGCTAGTGGACTCATCTAAGGGAATATGCAACATAGCCGCCATGCTAATAGAGCCCTACCAGAGCGCCGCGGGTTACATAATACCCCCCGACACCTGGCTCCCAGCTCTCTACAAGCTGGCCCGCGAGCACGATATCCTCTTCGCCCTGGACGAGATACAGACCGGGTGGGCCCGCACGGGCAGGATGTGGGCAGTGGACCACTACCCGGGCGTGGAACCGGACCTCTTCCTAGTATCGAAGTCAATAGCAAATGGACTCCCATTCGCAGCCGTGGTTGGAAGGCGGGAGATAATGGACTCATGGGGCCCCGGGGCGCACTCTACAACGTTTGCAGGATACATGTTGGGGGTGGCAGCTGCCTTGGCCACCATAGAGGTTATCGAGAGGGAGAACCTCGCCCGCCAAGCGGAGGAAAAGGGCAGGTACTTCAAAGAGGGTTTCGAGGATCTAGAGAGGAGACACCCGCTGATTGGCGAGTTCCAGAACAAGGGCCTTTACATGGGCTTAGAACTCGTAAGAGACAGGCGTAGCAAGAAGCCGGCATCAAAGGAAACCTCTTGGATAACAATGAGGCTCCTACAGAAGGGCATGTTAGTTAAGAAGGCAGGTTACTATGGTAACCGGTTCGCCCTATCACCTCCCCTCACTATAACCTATGAGGAGATAGATGAGGCTATTCGCCTTTTCGATGAGGTTCTCGGCGAGGCCGAGTCCAGGTTCAACGTGTCAATGAGTGACTAGCTGAGGGTTTTTATTTTAGTAAATATATTTCTAAAATTATTATTTATATGAAAACTTTTTACCACCACGTCTTAAAAGAGAAGAAACAAGGAATACACCACCGGGTGACGAAAGGAGAAGTGAGATGGTTGTCCTGGTCAATATTATCTTCAAGCACAAGTTCTGCAATGTGCTGAAAGAGCTAAAGAAGAAGCCAGTCGACGTCGAGATTGAGATACTGGAGAACCGCGTTGTTGACAACCATGCCACGCACCTTGTTAAGCTAAAGGGTGATAACAGGAAGCTAAGGGAGGCCGTGGATGTCCTTAGGAACTCGAGGAACCTCCGCATAAAGGGAGGCCGCCTCTCCAAGAACTCCTACATAGCACTTGTCCTCTCAGAGACCTGCGAGGTGTGTAAGTACAGCTCCTATGACCCAGAGATGATATTCCTCAGGACCACGGTTGCCCCCAATGGTGTTTCCCGATTAACAGTACTCACAACTCGTAAGAAGGCCCGCCAGATAGCCGAGTACTTTGAGACCCTGCTGGGTAAGGAGAACGTGGAGATTACAATAGAGAAGCCCTTCAACAAAGCCTACCTGACCCCCCTCCAGGAGAGGGTCCTCCTAACAGCGGTTAGGGCGGGATACTACGACGTACCCCGTAAGGTGAACCTGGACGACCTGGCCAGGATGCTTAACATGTCCAAGTCAAGCGTGGCCGAGGTACTGAGGAGGGCTGAGGCAAAGGCGGTGTGGCGGGCCCTCACGGAGCTATGACTTCTCCCCCAGGACCCTCTCAATGGCCATCATGACAGCCTCAGCTAGAAGGGCGTACTCTCCCCCTTCCTTCTTGACGCACTCTGCCCATCTTCCAATCCAGGGCTTGAAGTATTTCCTAGCAAACGAGCGGGCAAGACCCTCATCGCCCGGAAGAAGGTTGGCCATATACTCTAGCATGGCGGGGAGGTAATCGGGTATCTCCTTCGAGGCGTCAATATCGAGACCCTTTGCCTTATAAAATATCTTGATCTCCAGCAGAAAGTTACCCACCTCGCTCTCCTTCTGGTTAGGCAGGTGCTCGTGAGCATACAGTGGGCACTTGGGGGGCATCTCAAAGAGGCTGACGTACTTCTCATCTATGCTGTAAGGGTCGGTCTTGTCCATAAATTCCATGATTAGCCTAGCTATCTGGGGGTCCTCGTCGCCTAGTATCTCGCCAAGGTCCTGCTTATACTTGTAGAGAACCCTGTGGGTCTCACCAGGATAGCTGAGAAGCACGGACAGTGTCTTGAATATGTTTCTCAACTGTGAACACCCCTCATTCCTAACCAGTCGAATTCTTCTTAGCCTCCTCCATCATGAATAAGGCCAGCATGAGGACCTGGTTGGAGAGCTGGAGCCCCGGGCCCGTGAGGAGCAGTGTTGTAGCGAACCGTGAGCGAGGGGCTAGCCCGTAGGCGATTAACGCAATTGGAAGCATCCACGGGCTGACTATACCCATGGCTAGAATGAAAACCTGACCTACGTGATAGGGGTTTGCCAGGAGGCCCACTGTCAGCAGAGATGCGAGGGCCACAGCAAGGTATGTCCACCTGTCCACAGCAACACCCCTTCTTACTATTTGGGGAAAGGGGTAGAGGGCCCAAAGTATGGTCACAAGCCAACCCAGGTACAGGTGTGTGAAGCTCGACGACAACACCATTAACGCTACGATGAGGGAGGGCCATAGGAGCCTCCTGTCCATGTATGTAACCACTAGTGCCAGGGGTAAGAGGAGGTACTTGACCTTGAACAACCCAGCAATATCGGCAACCAGGCCCCCTAGGAAAATAATGCCAACCCCCAGCCCAAGGCCCAAAAACATGCCAACCAATGGTAGGACTATGGTGGCGTTCAACGCTAGGAGACCCATATATGAGGTGAGGAACTCTAGGGCACTCCTGATACCACTGGGGGGTATGAATATAAGGACACGCATAAGGGTACGGTTGAAAAGCAGCTCAACTGCGTATAGAAGAAGCAAGAATAGGTGGAAGGGGCGGGAGAGAAAAAAATCAGCGTATCTATCTGAGGGCCTGGAAAAAATCATCTTAGCTAACCCTTCCGCGCGAGCAGGTAGACCACCGCTAGCGCCAACAGTACTATTATGACCACTGCGAACTCGACGAACCATCCAGGCACACCGCCTTTGCCTGGTGCAGTTACGGTGACTGTGCTTGTCTGGGTAACTGTCTGGGTTGTGGCCTCCGCTGGAGCTGCGGCTTGCTCCAGCTCGACGGTCAGCCACCCACTAGTCTTCTTCAGTCCGCCTCTTTCATCTTTTGCCCCGTCCCATACCGCGAATACTATGCTGGTAGTGGAGCCGGGCTCGAGGGAGGGTGTGAGAGGGCTGGTGCTTCCCAAGGGCCTTATCAGAACCACCATCCATTCCCCGTTATCATAGTAAGCGTCACTGTACCATATCTGGTCCTCGGGTGGAGCAGTGTGTATCGGCCGGGTTCTGGACTCGAACATCTGGAGAGCCTCTCTCTGGACCTGTCCTCTCCCATACGCCGATGCAGATACCAGTGCTTCTGCGCCTGTATTGCTCTTCCACATGACTATGTTGACAGGGTTCTGGGTGTTACCCATACACACGTAGGGTAGCTCTCCCTTGAATACGGGGAACTGTATGGCTACTGCGTCGGGGAACTGGTCTATCACATCACCAATGGGCATATCCTTTGTCTCATCTTTCCATTTAATGTAGAATGCAATGTGTGTTCCATTGTGCATGACGTTGTAACTGATCTCCGCGGATCCGGGATCGCTGAGGGGGTATACAATCTGCTGTGCTGTGAGCCCTGTCTTGTACTCTACGGCAACGTCCTTCATGGCAGTTTGGGCGTCCTGCACCAGGTTGCCAGCAACATATTTTGCGGTAACGTCAGGCGCCTGCCCTGTCACGAGGGGGCCTACTGTTAGGCTTATGGCCAATGTAATGCCAAGTAGTATTGATAGGACCAGGGCCTCAAAACTGGTCCTCATGGCTACTCACCCCCTCTGGCGGCCTCCCATTCCCGGGCCCTTTCCACGACGGGTTAATGTCACCCTTAGCTCCTTCTTGCTTGTGGGTATCACCCACCTGTTCCTCCCCAGCGCGAGCCACCTGTACATCATGTCCGCGTCATTCACGGTAAGGCCGTGTTCTGACAGCACGGCGGCGGCCTCTGCCTTGCTCTGTCCCTCGACCTCTATGCGGCGGAAGAACTCCCTTATCGCGAGGAGCCTCTTGAGGGACTTGCGTACCTCTTCCTCGTTGCCGGCTGCGAACATGTTGGCAAGGTACCTTATGGGGATCCTTAGCTTGTCTATGGCTGGTATTATGCTGTTGTAGTCGGCGCTGTACTTGTTGTTCCGGTCCAGCACGGTTATCACGGGGTTCAGCGGGGGCACGTAGAAGACCATGGGGAGGGTCCTGAACTCGGGGTGCAGTGGCAGTGCCAGCTCCCATTTCTTGAACATGTAGTAGACGGGGCTCTCCTGCGCGGCCTTTATGAAGTTCTCAGGCACACCCGCGTCGCGGGCCTCCTTGATGACCTGGGGGTCGAAGGGGTCAAGTATGAGCTCCCTGTGGGCTTTTACCAGCTGGTCCTCGGGCGCCTTGGCTGCTTCGGGCACCCGTGTTTCGTCGTATAGCACTACTCCAACGTACCTTATCTTTCCTACACACGACAGTGTACAGGCGGGGGGCTGCCCTGTCTCCACCCTGGGGAAGCAGAAGATGCACTTCTCGCTCTTGCCCGTCTTCCAGTTGTAGTATATCTTCTTGTAGGGGCAGGCTATTCCACAGAACCTGTAGCCCCTGCAGCTGTTCTGGTCTATCAGGACTATGCCGTCCTCGGGCCTCTTGTACACAGCCTTCCTTGGACACGCGGGGGCACAGGCCATGTTGAGACAGTGGTTGCATATCCTGGGCAGGTAGAACATGAAGACGTCCTTGAAGTTCAGGTAAATCTGCTTGTCAATCCCGTTCCAGTTGGGGTCATGGGGCGCTATTACGTCTGCACCAGCCAGGTCGTCGTCCCAGTTGGGGCCCCACTTTATGTCTATCTTCTCCCTGGAGTACATGTCTAGGGGGTCGGCACTGGGCTGCTGGTCTAGTATCTCCTGTGTGAAGAGCTGCTCATAGTCATAGTCGAAGGGATTGTAGTAGTCGTTCAAGCTGGGTGGCTTGTAGTGTTTGTCCTTCTCCAGCCTCAGCCTGAGCTTGTCGTCCTCGAGCACCCATCCTCCTCCGTACTTGTCCTGGTTCTCCCAGGTTTTGGGGTACCCCACGCCAGGGCGGGTCTCTACGTTGTTCCACCAGGCGTACTCTTGGCCCTCCCTGTCGGTCCACACGTTCTTGCAGGCTAGGCTACAGGTGTGGCACCCTATACACTTGTCCAGGACCATTACCATGGAGAGGTGTGCTCTAACCATTTCCTATCACCCCAGGTTGGAGCCGAGTTTTTCATGGAGTTGTACGATAACGAGGGTGTCCCTGTTCACCCCCGTTGGGCCGTAGTAGTTGAAGAAGTAGCTCAGCTGCGCGTATCCTCCAACCATCTTTGTTGGCTTCAGATCCACCTTGGTTGGGCTATTGTGTATGCCGCCCTTCTTGCCAGTTATCTTGCTCTTCCTGGCATAGATGTGCCTCTCCTGGGCGTGGTACATTATCGCTATGCCCTTGGGTATCCTGGGGCTCGTGGCGACCCTTGCGACTACAACACCGTTGTCGTTGACAACCTCAATCCAGTCGTTGTCGCTTATACCAGCCCACTTAGCATCTTCGTCGTTCAGCCACACCACCTGCCCGCCGCGGAACAGTGTAAGCATTCTTAAGTTATCCCAGAACTCGCTGTGTATGTTCCACTTTCCGTGGGGCGTCAGGAAGCGCAGGAGCAGCTTCTTACCACCGTTCCCGTTTATCCTATAGTTCTTCACCGCATCGGGGCTTATCCCGAGCTTCTGTAGCGTCTTCTCCAGGTTGCCCAATGCTACGAAGTTGAGTGGGGGCTTGTATACGGGAAGGGCTTCTCCCAGCTCGAGGAACCAGTCATG
>JALTXS010000176.1 GCA_027048265.1 Desulfurococcales archaeon | reverse complement strand
TGTGGAAGTAAAAGTAGGCAATGTCACATGGGAGCATGTTGCAGAGAAGGCGATTCTCGAGTTCCAGAAGACGGAGGAAGAGTTCGACCAGATTATTGACGCTATTAACAGGTCTAAAGAGAGGCTCGATTCGCTAAAGACTTTGAAAAACCAGCTAGAGCCTTTCAGGGAGACAGATGTTGACCTTGAATGGGTCTCAAGTATGAGGCTACTGTCAATATCCCTGGGGCTCCTTCCCAAGGTCTCCCTATCCATGGTCATATCCAAGCTAGAAAAGCTCCCCGCTTACTTTCTCTTGTCAAAAGACGCAGGAGAGGATCACATAGCCGTACTGGTTGTTACCCGGAGGAAAGATCAGCGGGAAGTAGGCACTATTCTTAGGGAGGCTGGTTTCCAGCAAATACAAATACCCGAGACGCTACCCCAGAACCCCGCCAAGGCGTATGAGAAGGTTTCTAGAGAAATAATGGAGTTCGAGAAGGAGATAGCACGCCTAAGGGGAAAAATAGCCTCAAACGAAAAGCAACTTAGGGAGAAATACTCCTACCTGCTCACGATAAGGGAGGCTCTTAGAGTTATAGCGGCCTCGAAGACTGTGGGCCGGATATCCTTCCTCAAGGGATTCATACCTCATGGTACGCTCGAGGAGCTCAGGAGGCTCCTTGAAGAACATGTGGGTGAGGGCCTCTATCTGCTTAGGGCTGCGGGGGAGGTTCCCGGTGTCCCCGTGAAGAAGACTGTACCAACATTGGTCGATGTCCCCCGACCCCTCAAGCCGTTCCAGTGGATTGTGAATCAGTACGGCACGCCTGGGTCAAGCGAGATAATACCAACAATTCTGGTCGCTATTACGTTCCCCCTGCTTTACGGTCTGATGTTCCCCGACGCAGGCCAAGCCCTCGTGATTATCGCGTTTGGTATATACATGCTCAAGACAGCTAAGGGTAGGGAGTCCAGGGAGAATATAGGGCTCCTAGCAATATACGTTGGTATCGCCTCCTTCATAACTGGATTCCTGTCGGGAGAGTTCTTCGGTCCCTTAACCGGGTTCAAATACCTCGTATGGGACGGTCATCCTCCTATGGCCGCCCCCATTGAAGGCGATGTTGACACCATATGGCTAATGATGACAATAGCATTCAGGATTGCTGCATTCATGCTCATATCAGGAACCCTCTTCGCAGTTATAAACTCCCTGGTCGAGAGAGACTATGAAGGCGCTTTTATGGTGAAACTACCCAAATTCGTAGCCTTCGCATCTGCGACCTTTCCCTTCCTGATACATGATGTTAGGACTGCCGGCTCTGTGATAAACGATGCGGTCTTCGGAGGAGCGACAACCCTGGAGGGCATGGTGGTCAGGTATGGGACAATATTGGGTCTACTTGGCCTGTTCCTCCTAGAACCCCTGTATGAGTTAGCCAGGCATGGATTCTCGGGGTTCAAGAGCAGGCTAGGAATAGGGTTTCTGGAGCTCTTCGAGACAGCTCTTCTCATCATTGGAAACACTGCTTCGTTCCTCAGGATAGTTGGTGTGAGCCTGGCCCACGCGGGAATAATGTTCGGGTTCGCAATACTTGCAGAGCTCGCCGCAGGGGGTGTCATAGGCAATATATTCGCCGCCTTGATATACCTGTTTGGCAACATACTGGCCATCGGTTTGGAGGGTATTATAGTCTACGCGCAGACACTTAGGCTCCACTACTACGAATGGTTCACTAAGTTCTACAGCGGTGCAGGTATACCATTCCAGCCCGCCTATGCTCCCGTCCGCATAGTTTTACCCACAATATCTTGACCCGGTCTGTTACCCCCAACAGCGGGCTTTACTGCCACCATTATGTGCACGAATCCCAAGAACAGTCTCCTAGTACTAACCACCATTCCGTTTTTCCGGAACAGTTTCTCGAAAAAAGTGTACGGTTTGTACTTGACCAAGGTCTTCCTCATCGACGAGTAAGTCCTCACCCCTTCGTGGCCCATCACAATTGCACCGATTACTACAGGTGCTATCGTGAAATAGAGTTCGACAAAAACCTGGCCTAACCTGGAAACGGGTTTGCTTATATCAACGAATACAAAACGACCACCTTTCCTCAGAAGCTGGGATAGCATGGTTACTGCTCGCGTGTAGTCTTGTGCATCCCTGAGGGCAAAGGATGAGACTATTGAAGCAAAAGAGTTCTCCCGGAAGGGGGGATGCTCAAATACTCCCCTAACTCTATCTATCCAGGGTTCTTTGGAGTACGTGATGTTGCGAAGCATAGAGACTAGGGGGTCCATTGCAATTATGTAGCTTTTTTGAAGCTCCTGTTGACCCAGCTCTTCCTTTAGGCGACTTACGATGACTCCCGGCCCGCTTCCCGCGTCTAAGAGAGGTCCCTCTTTAACATTGTTTCTCAAGGCCTGTATGGATGTTTTTCTAACAAGGGACAGGGCCAGTATGCTCATCAGCTTGTTTACTTTCTCGTAGTTCTTAACTATCTTGTCCAGGCTCTGGAGCACTTCTTTCCAGTAATCTCCCAGGCCTTCGCCGAGGCTTCTCCGCCTCGTGGTCTTCAACACTGTATTCACTCTATGACGTATTTTGTCTCCAGACCCTTATCGACTAGCCTGATGCCCAGTTCCTGTAACTTTGACCGTATCATGTCTGCGAGCTGGTATTCCTTTCTCGAGCGGAGTTCCTTCCTCACTTCTATGAGTGCTTCAATTAGACTCTGCTCACGCACAGTTAGTAGTTCTCTCTCCCCTTCCACCATCTCCCCGACGCTGAATCCATACACGTAATCAGCTGTCCTGAAGAATCTTTCAAGTAAAAGGACCAGTGGCTCTAGAGGTTTGCTTTCTACATGTTTGTAGAAGAAGCTTGCAGCCTCCATGACTACTGCGAGGGCTCTGCTGGTGTTGAAATCCTCGCTCATCGCATCATGGAATCTCTTGTGCAGTGACAGGGCCTGGTTCAGTAGTTCTACGTCTTCCCTATTCATCCCATGTACTGGTTCAGCTTTCTTTGAGAGACTGCTTAGCTCCTTCATTACGTTTAGTATCCTTGTCTTGTTTCTCTTGGCCTGATTGAGAGACTGTTCGTCGAAGTCGAGTTGTGTCCGATAATGGGCTGATAAGACCCAGGTTCTAAGGGTGCCCGGGTCGTGTTCAGCGAGGGCGTCTTTTAGGGGAACAATGTTCTTGAGGCTTTTGCTCATCTTCACCCCGCTTACGGTAAGCATACCTGTGTGCATCCAGTATTTGACCCAGGGCCTCACCCCTAGCGCGGCCTCTGACTGGGCACGCTCGTTTTCATGGTGGGGGAATATGAGGTCCTGTCCCCCACCGTGTATGTCTATACGGGGCCCCAAGTACTTTGTGGACATGACGCTGCATTCAATGTGCCATCCTGGCCTGCCCGGTCCCCAGGGGCTTTCCCAGCTGGGTTCCCCTGGCTTGTGTTTTTTCCATAGTGCGAAGTCAAAGGGGTTTCTCTTCTCCTGTAGGACGTCCTCTTCCTGCCTCCATGAGGATTTCTCGTACCTTTTCGAAAGTTCCCCGTAGTTTGGATACCTTGTCACGTCGAAGTAGACGCTCCCATTGGACACGTATGCAAAGCCCTTTTGGATAAGCTTCTCAATAAACTCGATAATGTCGCCTATGTGCTCTGTTACCCTAGGGTGAACGTGAGGCCTTACCCCTAGTTTGGATAGATAGCCCAGGTAGCTCTTCGTATAAGTGTCTGCTATCTCTTTCCAATCCCTCCCCTCTTCGTTGGCTCTATTTATTATCTTGTCGTCGATGTCCGTGATGTTTTGTACATGGAGGACCGTGAAACCACGTACTTCAAGATATCTCCTTATCGCGTCGAATGCTATCCAAGTCCTTGCATGCCCTATATGTGTCTCATCATATACGGTGGGGCCACAGACGTACATTCTTACCAGAGGGGGGTCGAAGGGCTCGAACTTCTCTATACTACGGGTAAGCGTGTTGTAGACCCTCAACTTCATCCCAACCACTCCGTTCTCCCAGCCATAACCCGAATAAAGGGTATATGCGTTGATTCGTATAAGTTTTTAAAGTAGGATATATTGAGAGTGGATTAGTAATAATAGGGCTCGGGAACCGCGGGTTATATATTGCACGTGAACCCAGCCGGTATGCTGGTGAGGATTATTATATGAGTCCCTTTTCGTGCATGTATTCTGCTATGCTGACGGCTGCTCCTGCAGCCCCTCGTACAAGGTTATTGCCGACAATAACCATCCTTAACACTCTCTCACGCAACAGGTCGAGCCTCCCCACCGCCACGGTCATGCCCTTCTCTATATAGGAGTCCAGCAGAGGCTGTGGTCTAAAGGGATCCTCGTATACTAGGAGTGGTTGCCTTGGCAATGTTGGGGTGTCCACGTCGCCTGTTTCGCCTCTCCACTCTTCTAGTGTTCTCCTCACCTCATTCAAGGAGCCGGGATTATCGCGTAGCTTTATGTGGGCCACCTCAGTGTGTCCCACCACCACTGGGACTCTCGTTGTGGTGACCCAGATGTCTATACTCTTTGGTTTCACCTCACCGTTCTCCAGCGTTCCCAGTATTTTTGCTGATTCTCTCTGCACTTTCTCTTCCTCATTTTTAATAAAGGGGATAACGTTATTCATGGCCTCCAGCACGTAGTACCCCCTCAGTCCCGCTCCCGTTAGAGACTGTAGGGTAACTAGATTCACCTGCTCAACTCCGTACCTGTCCATTATGGGCTTGAGTGCAAGGGTGAAGACCGCGGTCGTGCAATTGGGGTTCTTGACAATGGCCCCGCTCCAACCCCTCTCTCTTTTCTGCCTCTCCAGCAGGCCTAGGTGGCTAATGTTTACCTCAGGGTTTATCAGGGGGACGTCCGCTTCCATTCTAAGGGCTCCAGCGTTTGACACCACAGTTTTGCCTCGTTGTGCCAGTTTTTTCTCCATATCCTCCGCGACCTGGCGTGGCACGGCTGAGAACACTATCTTGATGTCATCGTCTTCCAAGACGTCCTCGAAAGACGATATAGTGAGCCTGCCATATTCTGGGGAGAGCTCCACAGGCGGTATCCACGCCCTGAGCGCCTTCCTATACTCAAGTCCCTCCTTGCCTGGACTCGCTGTTATCCTCTTTACTTTGAAGAAGGGGTGGTTCTGCAGGAGGGCCATGAAAACTTGGCCCACTACCCCCGTGGCTCCCAATACTGCAGCCTTAAATCTTGGCAAGGACACCAGCCCCAGTATGGTCAATGTGAGGGGGTATTGAAGTGTGTTTCCTGTAGAGAATAATTACGGTTTTGCCACATTGTAGCAGGAGGCCTCAGGGCCATCAATACTCTTATTATTACAATAGTGGAAACCTACCACGAGGGAAAGGAGGGAAGCGACATGGTTACGAGGAGGGAACTCGTAAAAACGGGGCTAACCGCCGCGGTCATCGCTGGGCTACCTCTTTCAGCTGGGAGATATCTGAGCAGGGTTCTCGCTCAGAAAGGGGAGCTTCGTATATATAATTATAGTTATTATATAGACCCCCGCATAAACGAGTGGTTCTCTGAACAATACGGGCTCCAGGTTGTCTACGATGAATATGAGGCTGCTGAAGAAGCTTGGGCAAAACTGCAGGTGGGTGGGGGAGGATATGATATTATCATATTGACAGACAGTTACCTAAAAGACGCCATATCACAAGGGCTTGTCAGGAGGATAGAAAAGAACAGGCTGCCCAACCTTGCTAATCTAGACCCGGGCTTCAGCAGCATCCCACAGGACCCGGGGCTCGAGCACAGCGTACCCTACATGTGGGGGACAACAGGTCTGGGCGTTAACAGGAACCTTGTATCAGAAAACATCGATAGCTGGGGTAAGGTCCTCGAGGATGAGCGGTTTCTCGAGAAATACAGGGGCAGGATAAGCATGCTGGAGGAGTTTGTCGAAGTTGTCGCCGTTACAATGCTTTACCTCGGCCTTGACCCGAGCAAGGGGGAGAACTGGTCTATGGAAAATGTTGATGATATTTCTAGGATATTAATAAGGCAGAAGCCCTACCTGGCAGGATACTATGGTGCCAGCAAGTACATACCTGAGCTCGCCGGGAACCGCCTGGCAGTTGCACAGGCTTGGAGCGGTGATATACTGACCGCCCAGGAGGAGAACCCGAAGGTAGAGTACGTTATCCCCGAGAGAGAGGGTGGGCTAAAGTGGGGGGACTACATAGTCATACCACGTGATGCAAAGAACCTCGAAGCAGCATATCTGTGGATAAACTTTGTTCTAGACCCTCTGAACGCCGCTGTCAACATGGCATACACCTACTACCCCGTGCCG
Organism: Desulfurococcales archaeon; assembly: GCA_027048265.1. Taxonomy (GTDB): domain Archaea; phylum Thermoproteota; class Thermoprotei_A; order Sulfolobales; family Fervidicoccaceae; genus JALTXS01. The sequence continues at coordinate 3,626 of JALTXS010000176.1, read as the reverse complement.
CTCAGGAGCAAGCTAATAGAAAAAGGCCTTGAAGAGGCTTATAGAGAAGGCTTAATAGACGTCGAGCCTGCTGAACTCCTAGGTAACCCTGCGATTCTACCTCCGCCCTCAGTAGCGTCTAAACTCAGGAACACTTACCCACTGGACCAGGAGGGGCTGAGAGTCCTGGAGGAGATAAGGAAACGGGTCATAGTGGGCGGTGGAGATGAGGGAGTTGGTGGGATATCGCGGGAAGTCGCAATCGTTGGCGGTGGTCTTCTAGCTTCGATACTTGGGGGTGCCGTGTACATATCGTATAAGAAAAGCAAGTCGAAGAATGCCTAGTTCTGCACGATTTGCCCACGCCTGCGTACCCGCTTTATTGTAGTACTTGTTCCATACCGTGTTTTCGTCTAATCCGGCTACACTTGTTTTGGTAGGGATTCGCCTAATCTAGTTATTATTTTCCTTGTATAATATATGGAGATAACGAGTGAGGCAAGTATCATGAGAGTAGCTAAGGCGTTTAGCTCTGGAGTGGCCCTACCACGAACCGCAACCCTCCAAACGTATAGGGGCAGGGTTTCAAAGCCTGGGCCGGTGGTGAACACGGTTTTAACGAAATCGCTGAAACTCGTTATGAACGTTACAAGAAAGCTTGCCGTCAAGGCTGGAGTCAGCAGTGGAATAATTATCCTCCTAAAAACGGCGAACGGGCCTGCCCCAAGACTTTGAGCTATTTTCTCTAGGTTAGGGCTGATGCTGTGAATCTGGCCCTTTATAGTCACGTAGGCGTAGCTTATGTTGAAAGCGGTGTGGCCGATAAATACTGTGAGCCAGCCATACTCTGCGCCCACCATGTAGAAGAACATCATGAGGCTAACCGCCTCAGCCACCTCGGGTATCACAATAGGGGGAACCATCAATGTGTCCAGCTTTAGGCTGAGATATGGTGCTTTCCGGATCGAATACGCCGCTAGCAGACCCAGAAGTGTCGAGACAACGGCTGATACTAGGGCTATGCTCACAGAGTTTTCCAGGGCCTTGAGAATCCTTAGGTTTTCGACGAGTCGAGCATACCACTCTAGTGTAAAACCTGTGAAATGCGTCATGTACTTGGACTCGTTGAAGCTAAACAATATGAGTACAGCTATGGGTGCGTATAGAAATACTAGGACTGCCAATATATAGGAGTGCCATATTAGGTTACTCGGAGAGCATCTTCTGCACAACCTTGACCCTCCTCGAAAGCATTATGGCGCCGAGCAGGGCTCCAAGCGATAGTATAATAGACAGGGCACTTCCCCTGTAGATGTCCCTGTACTTGAAGAAGAGGTCGTAGACAGCATATCCTATCGTGTACCCTTCAACTCCCCCGAGGAGAGCAGGTATAACAAATTCAGTAAAGCTCATCAAGAATACCAGGAGGCTCCCCGCTAGAATCGAACTTGAGGTAAGGGGTATGAGGACCCTACTCAGTATGTGGAGCCCCCCAGCACCATGGACCCTAGCGCTTAGCAACAGCGATGGAGGGACAGAAGACATACCAGCATATAGAGGAAGTAGCATGAATGGGAAGAAGTCGTAAACCATTCCATAGACAAGCGTGGCAAACCCCTCCCTCATCCCCAGGGGCTCTATAAGCACTTTTATGGAGTAGGCCCTGAGCAGGAAGTCTATCCAAAAGGGTGCTATCATTAGCGTTATTATCACAGGTTTCACGGACTGGGGGGCCTTGAACACAATGTAGTAAGCGACCGGATATGCCATGGCAAGGGTAAAAAACGTTGTAAGTACGGCTATGAGGAGGCTGTAGCCCATAACCTGTAAGTAGAATCTGCTTGTGAATATGTCAATGTAATTAGCAAGAGTAAAGCCCTCCTCGGGCACGGTGAGGCTATATAATAGGAGTATTGCGAAGGGAAGATAGAAGAAAACAGCCAGGAACACAACCGCGGGGACAAAATAGGCACGAACACCCTTTTTCAATACCTACCACTTCCCCTGTATCTGAATACTATTAAACCCGACCTGGGGACTAGGACAAACACTCTGTCACCAACGTTGTAAATAGAAGACTCTGACCTGGGGAGAAGTGCCTTAACGCTACCGTAGTCAGTTTCTAGCTTGAGAAGTACATGGGGTCCCTGGAAAATCTTTTCCACAACCCTCCCGCGCATATAGCCCACTACACCGTTACCTACATGCGGTTCTTTTTTAGAAAGCATTGTTCGTTCGAGGCGGACGCCGATTTTGGACGAGGCCTCGAGGCCAGCCACCTCTCCTGGGAAGATGTTAATGTCCCCGAAGAATCGGGCAACAAACTCTGATACAGGGCGGTCATATATCTCCTCAGGTCTCCCCACCTGCTCTAGCGTCCCATAGTTCATGACGGCAAGGTAGTCTGCGAGGTACATGGCTTCAGACTGATCATGGGTCACGTAAAGCGTGGTAACTTTGGCCTCCCTTTGTATCCTTTTAAGCTCCTCCAAAAGAAGAACTTTCACACTATAGTCAACATGGCTGAGAGGCTCGTCCAGGAGAAGCACGCGCGGTTCTATAGCCAAAGCACGTGCTAGGGCGACCCTCTGCTGCTGGCCGCCGCTTAGCTGGTGGGGCATCCTGCCGGCATACTCTTGGAAGTCAAGGCGGACAAGCTCCATAACCCTTTTTACCTTTTCCCTAATAGTTTGCTCGGGTTCTCCTCGAACCCTGAGGCCGAACGCGATGTTTTCAAATACGCTCATATGGGGGAAGAGGGCTAGGTCTTGGAAGACCATGCCTACATTCCTTTTTTGGGGGGGTAAGCTGGTAACGTCTACTCCTTCGAAGAACACACGGCCTTTGTCTGGCTCGACGAAGCCCGCTACTATGCCCAGAAGGGTTGATTTGCCGCATCCTGATGGTCCTAGTACTGTAAAGAGGCTTCCGCGGGGCACGCTTAGGCTCACATCTTTGAGTGCAACTGTATTGCCGTACCTTTTGCTGATATTCTCCAGCCTTACCTCGACCCCCTTCATTAGCCTTTCACTTCCGCATGAGTTGAAAGACTGGCTGTTACATTGCCGCCTATTTAGGGGAGGTGAGCCTCTGTCACTTATTTAAATTATTCCCACACACCTATTCACAGTTTTAATTAACTAAAAAATACAAAATATTAAACAATAGAAACCTGCCAGAGAACCCGGAGTTCTCCCAACTAATGGGTTCCCTGGCTACGGGGGTGTTCTCCTTGGAGATTACAGGTAGCATAGAAATAAACGCTCCTAGAGAAACTGTGGGAAGCCTCCTCTCTAACCCTGAGAAGGTAGTGGAGTGCGTCCCTGGCATTCAGTCATACGAGCTTTCCGGAAACGAGTTCAAGTCCAAGGTTAAGGTTAAGGTGGGCATGATATCTGGCACTTTCAAGGTTGAGGGCAAGATAGACGAGGTTAAGAAGAACGAGGAGTACAAAGTCACTATGAAGGGGCGGAGCATGGGGAACAGCTTCGACGCGGTTGCGGACGTATACCTGAGCGACGCTGGTGAGGGAAAGACAAGGCTCGACTACAGGGCAGTGGCAAAGCTGTCAGGCATGCTTGCTGCACTGGGCAAGGGAATCATAGAGAATGTGACGAAGAACCTGCTAGACGAGATGTTCCAGTGTA